>DLXM01000074.1 GCA_003448835.1 Bacteroidota bacterium
AGAGCGACTTGGCGGCCATAAACCTGCCCCTGTTAACTACGATAATATTCCGGGTTGTACCTATTGTAAACCTGAAATTGCATCAGTTGGCTTGACCGAAAAAGCTGCCAAAGAGGCTGGTTACGATATTATCGTCGGTAAATTCCCATTCATGCCAAACGGCAAAGCTCAAGCTGCCGGACATACTGAAGGATTTGTTAAAGTAATCTTTGATAAAAAATATGGCGAATGGTTGGGTTGCCACATGATTGGTCACACAGTAACAGATATGATTGCTGAGGTTGTTGTAGCCAGGGATTTGGAAACAACCGGACATGAAATTATTTCAGCGGTTCACCCTCACCCATCTCTTTCTGAAGCCATCATGGAAGCCGTTGCTGAGGCTTACAACGAAGGCGTACACCTTGGAACACCGGTAAAAAAATAACCGGATTCACATTGCATTGTTAATGCTCCCGGTTAGCGCCGGGGGCATTTTTTTTCTAACAACACCTTATGAAATCGATATTGTGTTACGATCTGGGAAGATCACCCTACAACGCAACGTGGGATCTCCAGAAAGCGATTCAATCGGAGATCATTGATCACAAACTCCGAAATAGGGATGCTGTTAAAAAAAATCAGAAATCAGACACTCCCGCCCCATCCGACATTCTCCTTTTTGTAGAACATCCACATGTTTACACACTGGGAAAAAGTGGAGATGCTGCCAACTTACTACGGTCAAACCGTGAATTATCTGATCTGGATGCGACGTATGTGAAAATCGATCGTGGAGGTGACATTACTTATCATGGACCCGGTCAGATCGTAGGTTATCCCATATTAGACCTGGATCATTTCATGACTGATATCCATGTTTATTTGAGAAATCTAGAGGAAGTTATCATAAGGACTTGTAAAGATTATGGAATAACCGCCGGGCGAATCGAAAAACTTACCGGTGTTTGGATTGATGGAGCAAAAATCTGCGCATTTGGTATAAAATGTTCAAGATGGGTTACGATGCATGGATTTGCACTCAACGTGAATGCTCATTTAGATTATTTTGATCACATAATTCCTTGTGGAATTCAAGATAAAACAGTTTGTAGTATGTCCTCACTTTTAAATAAAAAAATTGATGAATCTGAGGTCAAAGCAATCATTTTAAACCATTTTGGTGAAGTATTTGGTGCTGAAATGAAAAAATCAGATCTGGATAGAGATCATTTGATGAGCCAATACGGGCTTGAAATGATTTCAACCGACTAATACTACTAGAAAGAAGTAAATAGTGAACACTTACAACCATAAATTTTGTTTTCAATTAGATTAAACTGATGAGCAACGATGATAAATCGAATGCAAGTCAGCCCAAATTTTCTTAAAAAAGTGGTATATTTAGCACATTATGATTAAAGAACTCAATGTTATTCCAGCTGAAACCGAAGGTCCGGGCCGCCGTCCCGATTGGCTGCGAGTAAAATTACCATCCGGCAAAAATTTTCGCGAAGTAGCCGATATCATTCGTGATCATAAATTAAATACGGTTTGTTCTGAAGCCAGATGTCCGAATATGGGAGAATGCTGGGGCGCAGGTACTGCAACATTTATGATTCTCGGTGATGTTTGTACGCGATCATGTGCTTTTTGTGCGATTAAAACCGGTCGTCCTGTTCAAGGACTTGACTGGGATGAACCAAACCGAGTTGCCCGGGCAGCTAAATTGATGAATCTTCAACATGCGGTAATTACATCTGTAAACCGTGATGAGCGAAAAGATGGTGGTGCTCCGATATTTTCTGAAACAATCCGATTGCTCCGTGAAGAAATTCCGGGAATTACAATTGAGGTCCTAATTCCTGACTTTCGTGGTGTTTGGGAAGCATTACAATATGTGATCGATGCAAAACCAGAGGTTTTAAACCACAATCTTGAGACAGTCCCAAGACTTTACAAAACGGTTCGACCACAGGCTAAATATGAGCGATCCCTTGAACTGTTGAAAATCTGTAAAGAAAAAGGACTTCGTACGAAGACTGGTATTATGGTCGGACTAGGTGAAAAAGAGGAAGAAGTTCATAAATTAATGGATGATGTAGTTGCGATTGGGCTCGATGTACTTACTATTGGACAGTACATGCAACCTACAAAAATGCACCATCCTGTATTAGAATGGATTCACCCGGATTTGTTCGCTAAGTATAAAGAAATTGGCGAAGCCAAAGGTATTGGTCATGTTGAAAGCGGGCCTTTAGTTCGTTCTTCATACCATGCAGAGAGACACGTTTAAAAAGTATTAATCTGGCTTATTTTGTATTTCGCTACTTGACAATGAACTAAAAAAGCGATTCAATGCAAATTGTATGTTGTGATGTTAAAAAAGTATTAATATTCAGCATGTTGGTACGATTGCGTGTTCTTTAAACGTTTGAAATAAATTGAATCACTAAGGTTAAGAAAGGGTCCGGCGTTGAACTCGGTTATCGTAGTACTCATAGTAATTGTAATTAGTTACTTAATTGGCTCTATCCCTACAGCAGTTTGGGTAGGAAAACTATTTTATGGAGTAGATATTCGTGATCATGGCAGTGGTAATGCCGGAGCTACGAACACATTTCGTGTACTTGGATGGAAATGTGGAATTTTTGTATCCTTGATAGACATCCTGAAGGGATTTGTTGCCGCTTATTATGTTAGTCAGATTGGATTTGAGCTGGGAGGCATCCCAAAATATGCGTTTAACATCTGGAACATTGATATTTTTATGCGAATTACAGCCGGGTTATTCGCAGTTATCGGACATATATATCCAATTTATGCCGGATTTAAAGGTGGGAAAGGTGTTATTACCGCTGCCGGAATGTTATTGGGCGTTGAACCAATATCAATTTCATTGGCACTAACAATCTTTGTAATCGTGCTACTGACCAGTCGATATGTATCATTAGCTTCAATATTGGCAACATTTTCATATCCGTTATTTCTACTGTTTATGCGATATGGACTTGGTATGGAATACATTGATGGAAGTTTAATGGTATTGGGTTCCATCGTTGCGATTGGTATTCTGCTTAAACACACAGCTAACATAAAACGCTTAATGAATGGCACAGAGAACAGAATTAAATCCTTCTCTCCTGCCAAAGGAAAATTAAACGAAAAGGAATCAGCGTGAAAGCAACGATCATTGGTGCCGGAAGCTGGGGAACAGCCCTTGCAGTAGTGCTTGAAAGTAATGGTCATGATGTAGTTATCTGGGCACGTGAAAAAGAAATAGCTGCCAACATTAACACCAATCATCATAATCCGACTTATTTGCCGGATCTGAATATTCCTACAGATATAAAATGCTCCACGAATATTGCTGATTGTTTAAATGATCGGGATTTAATCGTTTTTGCAACTCCATCCCATACCATGCGTGAAGTTGCGGAAAAAGTTAAGCCCTATTTATCGGGATCAGAACTCATTGTAACGGTTTCAAAAGGCATTGAGAACAAAACGTATTTAACCATGACCCAGGTGCTGACCGAGGTACTTGAAGGGGTTGTGATCGAAGATCATATCGGAACACTATCCGGTCCTAGTCACGCAGAGGAAGTCGCACGCTTAAAACCCACAGTAGTAGTATCTGCAGCGTATTCCAAAAGCACCGCTCGTGCAATTCAAGATGCATTCATGACACCCATGTTTCGTGTTTATCTAAACTATGATGTTTTAGGTGTAGAGGTTTCTGGTGCCGTAAAAAATATTATGGCAATTGCTGCCGGAATTATTGATGGTGCCGATCTGGGTGACAATATAAAATCAGCATTACTCACACGCGGACTATTTGAAATGACCCGATTGGGCACACAAATTGGTGCCTCACGAGAAACATTTTCTGGTTTGGCGGGTATAGGGGATTTAATTGTAACATGTACCAGTCAACATAGCCGTAATCGGTACGTTGGATATCATATTGGTCTCGGAGAAAATCTAAAAGACATCATTTCCAAAATGGATATGATTGCTGAGGGTGTGAAAACAACTAAATCGGTTTATGGATGGAGCCAAAAATTAAATATTGAGATGCCCATTACAGAAATGGTATATAGAGTTTTATTCGAAGGAATGAATCCACATGATGCCATGTTTGAGTTGATGACCCGGGAAGCAAAAGACGAGACTCGCTTGTGATTTGACTTCCGAACTATTATAATAATGCGCAAGTAGATACGCGTTCCTAATTAATTACAGTTCTTTTTAATGAGTTTCGAACATCCGGTAACCTCAAACATGTCAGTCGGAGCGTTGAAACGCCTGGTAAAAACAGGTGAAGGAACTTATCTTGAGTTTAAACGTCTCATTTCGTCCCCCGAAAAAATTGCACGCGAACTGGTTGCTTTTGCGAATACCAGGGGTGGAACGATGTTGATTGGGGTGGATGACGACAAGAAACTGATTGGTATTGATAGTTACTATGAACAAGAATTTCTGTTAGATAAAGCTGTTAATTATTGCTGCATCCCCCCTCTGCCAATAATCGTTGAAACCGTGCCTTATAAAGAGAAAGAAATAATGGTTGTTCATGTAAAAGAGGCCGAAATTAAGCCTCATTACGTTGAGCAAGATGGCAAAAGATATGTTTATATCAGGGAAAAAGATAAAAGTGTCCAGGCGAGTAAAGAAGTTGAAAGGGTGTTAATTAATTCGACTTCAACAAGTGGAATCAGGTTTGAATATGGACCGAATGAGCAAAAACTTTTCCGATATTTGCAGGAATATCAAAGAATATCAGTGAGAGAGTTTTCTAATTTGGTGAACATCTCCCCTCGTCGATCAAGTCGAATTCTGGTCAGTTTGGTCAGTGCAGGAGTTTTAAGGTTATTCAATCATGAGAAGAAAGAATATTTCACGCTTACAAGCGAAATAGTGTAGTGAGAACAGATTTCGATTTCGCTCTAAATTTCGTTATTTTTATTAGGTCTTGATAAGGTAGGAGGGGAAGAGGGGAGGGAGAGAAGGAGTGAAGGAGTGAATTGGAGGCCAAACACAAGTGCTTGTAAAGCACGCCGTCTTTGGTCGGAAATCATGAATGGAAGGAAAAACACGAGCATTGCAAATGCGAAGTCTTTTGACGAACATCGTGAGTGCAACGAGCGAAACAACGCCGAATGAAATAGTGAAGAGGTAAAGAGGGGGTATCATGAAGGCAAATAGGAATTCAAAAGTAGTATAATGGCTGAAGAAGACGATTTTAATGTTGACGATCTGATTGACAATCTTTTTAAAAAAGATGCTGAGGAAGCTGTGATTTTAACAGACCGAGCTGTCAAACAGGTTCTGAAAATAAAAAATGACGAAAGTATCCCCGATGATCAATTTCTAAGAGTCGGCGTAAAAGGTGGTGGATGCTCAGGCATGAGCTATATACTGGGTTTTGACTATAAAAATGACTTTGATGAAACGTTAGATCGCGAAGGTATAAAAGTAATTGTAGACAAACGCCATCTTATTTATTTAGGTGGTACTGTGATTGATTTCAAAGACGGATTGGATGCTCGTGGTTTTACTTTCCAGAATCCACGTGCTTCTACGACATGCGGTTGTGGCTCTTCGTTTAGTACTTGATCAGCTAAAAGGATTTTATGAATATATCTTACACTGATTTAGTTGCTGAAAGTACAACATTACAGCAAATGCTTGTAGATGTCCGACGAAAACTTCATCAGTATCCGGAACTTGGTTTTAGTGAAACCCAAACCGCTTCTACAATTCGGTCTAAACTCATTGAACACGGCTTAACGGTATCTGAACCTCTGGCTGGAACCGGATTCTACACAGATATTCATGGAAAAATTCCGGGTAAATTGGTTGCTTATCGTGCCGATATAGATGCATTACCGATACAGGATCAAAAAAATGTATCCTATGCATCAAAACATCCAGGGATTGCGCACATGTGCGGTCATGATTATCACACTTCGGTAGCTCTCGGAGTTGCTCTACTGCTCCATCAAAACCGCGATAATTTCAAAGGTACAGTACGAGTTTTTTGGCAGCCCGCAGAGGAAACAACACCCAGTGGCGCTCCAAAAATGATCGAAGACGGTGTATTAAATAATGTTGATGCTGTATTTGGTGTTCATTGTGATCCACATTTATCAAGTGGGAAAGTTGGAATTCGAAACGGAACACTTACTGGATCATTCGATGCATTCGAAATAGAAGTCATAGCACCAAATTCAATTCATTCTGCTCGTCCGCATTTAGGTAAGGATGCAATGTGGATTTCGAATCAGCTGGTTCAACAAATGTATCAGTTATCTACACGTATTACAGATTCACGTTCGCCTTCTGTAATTTCGGTATGTACATTTCATGGAGGCGAAGCAATCAATGTAATTCCGGATCGAGTAAAATTCAGTGGGACAATCCGGACTTCTGATCCACATTCCCGAGCAGTTTTAAAGAATCATGTTCACTCATTGTGCAATTCAATGGAATCAATTCATGGTGTGACAATTACCTGTGAAATCTTGGGCGGAGCTCCACCTGTAATCAATGATGCGAGTCTGTTTTCATTTGTGGATGAAACTCTGGGTAAAATTATGGATAGAAACGCCATCACGTATCCCGAACAAAGTATGGGCGCTGAAGACTTTGCATATTACGGAGAGCTGAAACCAGCATTTTTTATGCGAATTGGCACATCAAATGGTCCGGAAACATCCTATGCACTGCATTCCACAAAATTTGATGTTGATGAATCAACACTTCAGTCTGCAGTTGCAATTGAGACTTTTCTACTGTCTCAGTACTTAAACATCAATTAAGCCTGATCTTTAAATCCTGAATTATTTTCTGGATTTCAGGTGGAGTAATCATGTACTTCTTGTTACAATAATGGCAGACCAGCTCCTGGGTCTGATGTTCCATTTCTTCAAGCTCGTGGATTTGCAACATCGATAAGGCCGTAAGAAATCGATCTTTAGTACATCGACAAAAGAAATGAACAGGAACCCGACCGAGTTCTTTAATTTTCAGTGGTCCGGCTACTTTATGCATTAAATCATCAATGTATTGATCGTCAATAAATTGAGTACTAAGGGGTAATAATTTTTTTAAGTTCTCTTCCAAAGCAAGTACGCCATTTTCCGGTGCACCGGGTAGCGCCTGGATTAAAATTCCACCTGCATGAGTTATGTTTCCATTTTCATCAATGCCAACATCTAGCGTGATTGCAGATGGAACCTGTTCTGATTGAAATAAATAATATGCTATATCATCACTGATATTGCCTGACATTAACTCAACAGTTCCTGTAGTTGGACGAGCTTCATTATATAATGATTTGGAAAAGCTCAATACTCCCAATCCAATTCCATCGCCTAAATTATCGGTTTTGGAATAATCCAGTTCGGCATCCGGGTTTTCAACATATCCACGCGCTTCACCAATGGCATTTGCTTCAGTAATTAGGGTTCCAATTGGACCCTTTCCTTCCAGATGAAGGCGTATACGTTCTTCACCTTTGAGTTCTGATGCCAATAATAAACTACCAGTTAATGCACGGCCCAGAATCACGGTCGTTAACAGAGATAGATTGTGATATTCTTGTGCAAGTTTGACCACATCGGTAGATTTTACCACCGCTATTTTGAAGAATCCGTCGGTCGTTATACCACGAATTAAACGGTCTTTTTTGAGGAAAATTTCTTTTTTATTCATAGCCAAATATACGCAAAAATTGGCTTACAGATAAGAGAGACGATTTGAGAAAAAGAAAAAGGCGGGTTGTTTCACCAAGCCGCCTTTTGTGTTAGGGATGTTAGGGTAATTACTAAAACGAAAATAGATTAATACCTGTGAGCGACGAAAAGCAGAATACTTGAAACGCAAATCATCAACTCAGAAAACATAAATTGTACTAATCACAAATCTATTTTACTAATACTGTCATAATGTACAAAATAAATTGGAAAAGCGCTTCCAATAGATTGTAAAATTTTTTAGAAAATATTGTATTGCAAGAAGTCGCACTCAATTTTACCGTTTAAAACATCTGTTCTGGACTGATGTTTTAACCCAATTTTTTTCTTGAATTGCTTATCACCAGTAAGAATTGCTGCTTTATACCCTTTTGCGAAATGTTTAAGTGTATTTCCAATTCGAGGGTAAAGTTCATGAAGTGCATCCATGTCGCCAATTCGATCACCATATGGGGGATTCATAATAATCAGTCCCGTCCCCTCCGGGATATAAATTTTTTCGACATGACCCACTCTAACCTGAACATTTCGGGTTAGTCGAGCTTTTTGAAGATTTTTAATGGTCGAGTCAATCGCATTTTCATTAAAATCACTTCCAAAAATCCAATCAACATCCTTGCTGACCATTTCCCGCGCATCTTGTTGAACGGTTTTCCAAAGTGTATTTCTGAACATTGGCCATCGTTGGATACCAAAATCGTCATGAAGAAGTCCCGGAGCTTTATTCTTAGCCATCAAAGCCGCTTCAATAAGAAATGTACCGGTCCCACACATCGGATCAATAAACGTAGTTTGTGGGTCCCAACCTGTCATTTTTATGAGTCCTGCAGCCAAAACTTCATTCAGCGGTGCAGGACCGGTTGCAACCCGATATCCACGTTGATTTAATGACTTCCCGGATGCATCCAGAGAAATTACAATCATCCCATCGGGAGCAATGTGAATATTGATCAGGATATCCGGATCCTTAGGACTAATATCCGGACGAATTCCATATTTTTCACGAAACTGGTCAACTATCGCATCTTTGGATTTTTGTGACAAGAAAATATTGTGATTCATCGTGGGATGAAACGACATACAATCGATCGCAAATGTATGTTTTAGCGATAGGTGATCGAGCCAATTAATAGAACGAACAAATTCATAAAGGTCATCCTCATTTTGAATCTTGCCAGTTGCTAATGGGACCAAAATGCGAAGAGCCGTTCGGACATGTAGTAAAATTTTATACATTTCCGGTTCCGAAGCGGTGAACGACACTCCTCTATTTGCAAGTGTAACTTCTCTAGCACCTAACGAGAGCAGTTCATCAGACAACACTTGCTCGAGCCCGAGCATTGTCTTAGCAAAATACGATTGTGTAGCGTCCAAAATTAGTCCAACCCTACTTCTGCCGCATAATTCTGTTTGTAGGTTGAATCAGAAATTATCTTCGCTGGCTCGTTATCTTTATTCATGATAACTGTATGTGGCTTATGGGATTTTGCTTCCTCGGGGGTCATGTGAGCATAAGATATCACGATAACTCTATCGCCAACGGAAGTTAATCGAGCAGCCGGACCGTTCAGACAAACAACGCGACTTCCCCTTGGTCCTGGAATAGTGTACGTTTCCAGACGGTTTCCATTATTCACGTTAACCACCTGTACTTTTTCGTAAGGCAATAAATTAGCAAGTTCGAGCAACTCCTCATCAATAGTAATACTTCCTTCGTAATAGAGGTCGGCCTCTGTCACAGTAAGCATGTGGAGTTTAGATTTAAACATTTCAATAGTCATGTCAGATCAGTTATTTTCAACAATAATATTATCAATAAGTCGGGTGTTCCCTAAATAAACAGCCCCGGCAACAATGAATTTAACAACTTCAGACGGTGATTCTACCGGCTGCAGTGTTTTAAAATCAACAACTTCAAGATAATCAATTTTGAAACCAATTTCAGTTAGCTTGTCCTCATGAAATTTGATCTTCACTTGTAGTTGTTTCAGCGTATTATTATAACGATTTACAGCACGATTAAATTCCACATTGCTGTCCTCTGCTTGTTGTGACCATTCATCAACTAGCAATTCAAGTTTATTTTTGATATCCTGTAACGAAGCATAAAAATTTGATGCGATATCACGATCTGCGCTACTCAAATAACGATTTCGACTGCTTAAGGCCAGTCCGTCGGACTCTCTAACCGTAGGAATAGCATGCAAAATCACCGGGATATTAAATTCGTCAACCATTGTTTGAATGAGAACAAACTGCTGGATGTCTTTTTGTCCGAAGAATGCTTCATCCGGTTGAACTATCTGGAAAAATTTATTTACTACCTGTAATACACCGTTGAAATGTCCTGGTCTGGATGCACCACACAGGTTATCGGCGAGTTTATTGATTTGAATTTGCAGATAATTATCATCAGGATAGATTTCGGCTACGGATGGAGCAAAAACATAATCTACATGTTCATTCTCACACAATTGTGCATCGGAATCGAGTGTCCTCGGATATTTATCCAGATCTTCACTGGGTCCGAACTGAGTTGGATTAACAAAGATAGAAACAACGACAATATCACAATGTTTACGTGCTTCTCTTATCAGTTTAAGATGTCCATCATGCAAAGCACCCATAGTTGGAACCAATCCAATACGAAGTCCTTCTTTTCGGGAAGGACTTAAAGATTCTCTTAATTGGGTGATTTTGTGAATGATTTGCATAAGTAGATTAGACAAAAAACGGCACAACCGGGAAGGTTGCACCGTTTAATAAAATACCGGCTATTAATTCAAAGCAATCAGATACTTCGGTTTACATCAAAATTTTCGAGTAATTCTGTCACTCGCTGGACAAATGCTCCGCCAAGTGCACCGTCAATAATACGGTGATCATAACTCATCGATAAATAAACCATTTGTCGGACTGCAATTACATCACCATGCTCGGTTTCCATCACAATCGGACGTTTTTTAATAGCTCCAGTTCCAAAAATGGCAACTTGTGGCTGATTGATTATTGGAGTACCCATCAAGTTTCCAACACTACCGTAATTAGTCAATGTGAAGGTTCCGCCAACGAGATCATCAGGAGATAGTTGTCTGTTTCGTGCTTTTCTGGCTAATTCGTTAGTAGCTCGGGCGATACCCAGCAAATTCATTTCCCCTGCATTTTTAAGAACAGGGACAATGAGTCCACCACTTCCGGCTTCACCAAGAGCCACAGCAATACCGTAATTAATTTCACGCTTCAGAATGATATTCTCACCGTCGATAGAACTATTCATCAGTGGAAATTCACGCAATGCCTGAATCGTAGCTTCGATAAAAAATGGAGTGAATGTCAGTTTAAACCCATTTTCTTTAAAGAATTTGTCCTTATGACGCTCGCGATAGTTGACCATATTGGTCACATCTGCTTCAGCAAAAGTAGTAACGTGCGCAGAGGTTTGTTTTGACTTGACCATGTGCTCTGCAATCAGCTTACGCATACGATCCATTTTGATAACCTGCACATTTTCAGATGGCCAGTTAACTTTAATCTCCCCGGCTGAAATCTTAGTACTGTCAGATGATGAAGATGCAGCAGGCTTGGAAGGTGTTGGTGCTGGCTTGGATTCTACAACAGCTGCTGCAGCAGGTTTCGATGCTTCGGACTTCTTACGTTCAATGAAATTAAGAACATCCTGTTTGTTTACACGTCCCTGGGCACCTGTTCCCTCGATTTTATCAAGATCGCTCAGAGAAATTCCCTCTTCCTTCGCAATCGAGCGAACTAAAGGAGAATAAAATTTCCCATCGCCCGCTTCAGTCGCCTCGCCGGAATCATCAGAAGATTCAACAACAGTTGATGTGGACTCAACAGCCACAGTTTCTTCCGGTTGTGTTTCAGTTTTGGGTGTTTCTTCCTGAACAGGCTCAGATTTTGGTTCAGGTTTTTCTTCAGTCGCACTTGTAGCGGCAGAAGCATCGGTTTCGATGATTGCAATCACTTTTCCGACTTCTATGGTATCGTTTACTTCTGCAAGGATTTCAACCAAAACTCCGGATGCCGGTGAGGGTACTTCAGAATCTACTTTATCGGTGGCGATTTCAAGCAATGTTTCATCTTGCTCAATCGTGTCACCAACGGATTTTGTCCATTCGATGACGGTTCCTTCCATAATAGACTCGCCCATTTTGGGCATCACAACTTCTACTCGTGCCATTTATTTAATAATAAGATCTAAAAGATTAAAAATTTGTATCCGATAAATATAAGGTTTCGCCTAATTAAATGAACTATTCAAAATAGCCCAATTTTTTTCTCTGGAAACGCTTTTCTAATTCGCTGGATAAACAAATCAAGTTCTATTTATAACGATGAATTCGTAACAATCGTTTGTGGGGTGAGATTTATTTACTTTGACGGATATCCATTTGTTTTGCGATCATGGTTCGTCCCGGATTTTTGTGTGACACCAGATCTCTGGGGTTGAACTTCAAAAAGAACAAATTGACTAGTTTGATTTGAAATTAATGTGAACCAATAAACCCGGATCAACATTCATAAACTCGATCTTTCCACCAATTTGACTCACCAATCCTTGAATTATAGTATAACCGAAGGAACCTGACGAACCCATTGAGTATAAATCATCTACACCTTTTCCATCATCACGTACAATCAAATGAAATTCTTCGTCTTCCTGATAAAATTTGATGTCAATATGTCCATTTGTTCGACCTTTGAAGGCGTGTTTGTATGAATTTGTGATTATCTCGGTGACAATAAGTGCACACGGTACCGATTTATTCAAGCTTAATTCAAGATGTCCGGCATCAATATCAACATCAATTACACAGCTATCTGGACTACTAAACGTATCAATGATAGGTATCATTTCGTGTAAAAATGTACCAAAATCTACACTTTCGAGATTTTCGTTATTGTAAACCAGTTCGTGCACTAAAGAAATCGATCGAATTCTCTTGTCGGTTTCCATCATGATTTCACGAGCAGCATCGTCGTTGATTGAATCCAATTGCAATGAAAGCAAACTGGATATGATAGCAAGATTGTTTTTAACACGATGATGAACTTCGGCTAAAAGGACTTCTTTTTCATGTAATTCCTGTACATTTTTATCCTCATGCGTTTTACGTTCGTTTATGTCTCTAACTACGGCAATGACATAACCTTTTTCGCCTAATTTAAAATGTTTAAGTGAAATTTCAGCCCAAAAAAGTTCGTTATCAGCTCTTCGTGCTAACCAATCAAATGTATGAGATCCTTCAGCAACCGCTTTATTTAAATTATCTAAACCTGATTGGGAATTATAGCTCTCATCATTTGCACTCAGATTTCGCATAAAATTATTAATCACCTGCTCGCGCGATTTGAATCTATACAGCTCTATGGTGCTGTCATTAAAATCAACAATCATACCGGTCTCGGCGTCGTGCAGGAAAATCGCTTCATTCATGGAATTAAAAATTGCACGAAATTTTTGTTCACTTTCCTGCAAATCATTGGAAAGTCCACGAATTGTGACCTGGTCAGAAAGAATTTTACCTGATAATAATGTTGCAAAGGGATATAAAATGAGAATGGAAACGGTTACGGTTTGAAATACTACCATTTGCATATTAGAAGGCAGCAGTATCATCAACATCACCATGACAACATGAACTGCCAACCCCATTCCTAATAGAAAAATAGCAGAAGGAACGGACTTTCTATCCCAGTATTTTCTGAATAATAGTCCAATTAAAAATGCGGAAATGGCCACAGCAACCCCCATTAGGATGCCATCACCACCCATTATTATGCGAGTTGTCACAACAAGAATGGTTGTAATTAATCCGGTAATCGGACCAAAAAACAAAACCGAAAGACTTATTACTACACTTCGTCCATCAAAAAAAATACCCTCAGCTAAAGTAAAAGGTTGAAGCATTCCTAAAATAGCCACACCCCCAAATAATAGACCCTGTAACACAGTTCCGTTTATATTTCTACTGGGTACACGTTTCTCTACATATCCGGATATGATTGCAAACGCGACATATAACGACAAATTAAAGGCTATTTCAAGTATTAACATCTATAAATGTATTAAAACACAATCCTGCAGAGAGTTTAATGAAAACTGTGCTGTCAAACAATGACACAAATCATAATGTTCTGTATCTTTACATCGAAAAGGAGTAAAATGGTTGTTAAATATACAATTGAAAAAATACCTGGCGAGAAAATCTCTGATTTGCGACAGCGAATAGCTGATTTTCTCGATGAAATGCATAAAATTGATGAAGCCGGGTACTATCCACAACTAACAGTTAAAAGAGAGTGGTCAACTCATAATCCTGCGATATTGGGTGAATTTGCAAAGCCCAGAGTTTTCAGCTGGTATCTGAGTCGCGAAATTCAACGGCTAATTCAAATGAATGCCACAATAGAAGTCACCGCTTCCAGAAAAAAAATTCCGCTAAATGACCCGATTCTTTTTGATAACCTGGATGAAGACACATGGGATTTCACTCAGAAAAAACTTTTCCTATTCAGAGCTGAACGCATTGATTTATCGATTGATCGGTTGCAACACTACACAGGTACCTCGGCTGAGGATTTTCAACGCTATGTATTGTTCACGAACTATGATATGCACGTAGATGTATTTAAGCAGAAATTTCCTGATTGTGTCCAGCCTAATCGTCAAGTTCAGATGCCGGCATATCACCACAAAGAAAAAAACAATATGGGCATCACACTGGTAAATATTGGTGTGGGCCCCTCGAATGCAAAAACGTGTTCCGATCATATTGCTGTACTTCGTCCAGATGTGATGATCATGGTTGGACATTGCGGTGGACTCAGAAACCACCAGGAAATCGGAGATTTTGTTCTTGCTTCCGGATATATGCGTGCGGACGGTGTTTTGGATGATCTGCTACCGACATCGGTTCCGATTACACCCAATTATCTGTTGAATATACACCTCCAGAATGCATTAGAGTCGTTTAAGCTGAATTACAGGCTTGGCACCGTTTATACAACGGCAAATCGCAATTGGGAGTTTTCAATGAAACGCACAGTAGCTGAAATCCATACAAGCAGAAGTATCGCGATTGATATGGAGTCAGCGACGATTGCAACAAACGGATTCAGATACAGGATTCCTCATGCGACATTACTTTGTGTGAGTGATAAACCGTTGCATGGCAAGCCAAAACTGTCCGGTGCTGCACAAAACTTCTACCAAAACTCCAAAGAACGGCATCTTGAAGTGGTTTTGAATGCTATTGAGGCGATCAAAAAAGCGAATCCAAATGGATTGCCGAACGATTCGTTACGTGCTTCCGATGAACCATTAATGGGTGGGCTTTAATTAAAAAATATGCAAGAAATTCGACGTTGTTCTGTTGGTGAAATCATCAATTTGCGACATCGGGTACTCCGAGCAGGACGGCCTATTGAGTCTGCTAATTTGACTGATGATGCTGCTGAAAGTACGATTCACTATGCGCTTTTTGAGGATGGAAAGGCGGTTTCGTGCCTGAGTTTGATGCATTCACAGCTGGATTCGGAGTCTGCGTGGCAGCTGCGTGGTATGGCGGCAGATGTTGGGTTACAGGGCAAGGGATTAGGTGGTAAATTATTGAAATATGCAATGGATGATGCCCGGACGCTGGGATTTTCGAATTTGATGTGGTGTAATGCGCGGATTACCGCAGTCGGATTTTATGAAAAATATGGGTGGAAGGTGTGTTCTGAAGAATTTGATGTCCCTTTGGTTGGACCCCATTTCAAGATGAAAGTATTGTTGTGATATGATGATCTTTTTGAGCCCGTTAATATTTGTGTTTGGCTCTTTGTGTGGGATTTGAAAGGTTGAACTTGATTGTGCACTTTGTGTGAGGTGCCGGCTTTATTATTATATCCTTCATGGCTAATTATTTGAGTCATATTTAAATCCTGATGAGTTACCCCCAGATTCCAGGATTTTAATAGTATGAGCTGTGAAAAAAACGAAAATATTGTAAGTTTTTGCAGAAAGTTGACTCATAATTGATACAAACAGAGTATCAGTATTCAATTTTCAATTCAAATTATGAAACTTACAGAAATCGATGAGCGGGTCCACCCCGTTCGAATGGTCAAGGATCTTTCGCCTGACGACCAACCTCGTGAAAAGCTTAAAAAACATGGTCCGGACGTCCTTTCAAATGCAGAGCTTTTAGCAATTTTAATGCGAACCGGAACCCGCCGGATGAATGTCATAGACATGTCCCGAAATCTGCTGGAGCAGTGTGGCGGTCTCCATAAATTAGCGCAAAAACCCTGGAAAGATATCTGTCGGATCGATGGTATAGGGTCGGTTAAGGCAATAACGATCGTTGCTGCACTTGAAATGGGTAGACGTTTACAAACAGCATCGCCCGATGAGAAAGTTTTTATTAGATGTCCGGATGATGTGTATTCATATTTTGGTCCCATGTTAAGAGATCTTCGAAAAGAAGTATTTCTGATCGCTTTCCTGAATTCAGCTAAAAGGCTAGTAGGATATGACAAAACCAGCATCGGCGGACAAACAGCAACAATCGTGGATCCGGCCGAAATCATTCGACAGGCCATTCTGAATGAAGCACACAGTTTGATTTTACTTCATAACCACCCATCCGGAAATCCGGTTGCTTCTCAAGCGGATATTCAACTAACCCGAAGAATAAATGAAGCCGGTAAACTGGTAGGAATTCCAATCGAAGATCATGTAATAGTAGCTGGTTACGAATATGTTAGCCTTCGAAGTAAGGGATTGATGGGATAGAATGCGTATATTTGTGGATAATATAATTTCATACATATCTACAAATTCCAATGAACGACTATCTCGTAAAAATCCTGACTGAAACCCTAAAAAAGTTATATCCGGATGTTCAGATTCCAGAGATTACGATCGAAAAACCACGTATTGTTGAGCATGGTGACGCAGCTACAACTATCGCATTACAACTCACTAAATTGGTTGGTAAGCCACCCCGAAATATCGCACAGGAAATCAAAGAAGCGTTGCCTTCCGGCGGATGGATTCAGGAAGTAGAAATTGCTGGTCCGGGTTTCATAAATTTTAGATTTGCCGACTCATTTCTGTTCGATAAACTTGCTGAAATCCTTAATGCAGGTAGCGAATATGGTAAGGGGACGCAGCTTGACGGTAAAAAATATCTGGTAGAATTTGTAAGTGCGAATCCAACCGGTCCATTAACGGTTGGTCATGGACGAAATGCTGTTTTAGGCGATACCATTGCTCGATTATACGAATGGATAGGTGCTGATGTAGACCGAGAGTATTATTTCAACAATGCCGGTCGGCAAATGCGCGTGTTAGGCGCCAGTGTTTCGGCACGATATCAACAGATTTTAGGCAAGAACACAGAATTACCCGAGGGTGGATATGAAGGGGAATACATTCGTGATATCGCTCAGAAACTAGTTGATGGTAAAGGAGATTCACTTTTAAGCGATCCGGATAACATCATCTTTAAAGAAACTGCCGAGAAACTCATTTTTGATGACATTAGCCGCACCTTAGAGCGGATGAAAATCGTGATGGATAGCTTCTTTAATGAAAATGATCTGTATGAGAACGGATCAATTCAGGATGTGCTAAAGCGGTTGCGTGAAAAAGATTTGATTTACGATGAAGACGGTGCAGTTTGGTTCAGAACCACTCTATTTGGCAAAGAAAAAGACACAGTTTTGGTAAAAAGTACCGGAGAGCCAACGTATCGCCTGCCCGATATCGCATATCATTGCAATAAACTGGATCGTGGATATGATAAATGTATCGACATCTTTGGGGCAGATCACATAGCTACGTATCCGGATGTTGTGTCCGGAATTGAGGTACTTGGTTATGACAAAGAACGGGTTGATGTGTTGGTTTATCAGTTTGTGACGATTGTGATGGATGGAAAGCCATTCAAAATGAGTACTCGAAAGGCAAATTTTGTGACGCTGGATGAGCTCATGGATGAAGTTGGTGCTGATGTGACGCGATTCTTTTTCTTAATGCGATCGCCAGGAACCCATCTTGAATTTGATATTGCACAGGCGAAGGAGTCCGGTGAGAAAAATCCGGTTTACTATTTGCAGTATGCGTACGCTCGGATTCAAAGTATCATGCGAAAAGTTTTTGAGTCCTATAAATTTGAAGGAGAAGCGAATTTGTCGCTACTGACCCATGAAGTTGAGTTAAAAGTGATCAAAGATTTGATGGAGTTTCCGGAATGGATCGCGAGTGCGGCAATGAGTAAAGAACCACATCGATTGATTAATTATCTAAACGAAGTTGCGACTGATTTTCATAAGTTTTATCACGACTGCAGAATTTTGGGTGAGGATCCGGCACTGGCTTATGCCCGTGTTCGATTGCTGGCTGCGGTATCGATGGTAATGGCAAATGGATTAAGTATATTGGGAATAACTGCTCCGGATCGCATGTAAGCACAAATTTTATGATGAAATCATTTATTCCGGTTGCGCCGGACTCACATTTTCCGATTCAGAATTTACCGTACGGTGTTTTTCGTACGACGAAGCGGTCTGTCCGCATCGGGGTCGCGATTGGGGATTTCATTTTGGATCTTCGTGAAGCTGAGGAGCATGGTTTGTTCCGGGATATTGAGGGGTTGCCGGAGGGGGTGTTTCGCGAGCATTATTTGAATTCGTTCATGAGGTGTGGCCGGGCTGTCTGGAGTGCGGTAAGAGGCAGGTTGCAGGCTATCCTGGGCGAGGAGAGTGTGGAGTTGAGGGACGATGAGGGGCTTCGCGCGAAGTTGCTGGTCTCGCGGAGTATTGCAACGATGTTGATGCCGGTGAAGATTGGCGATTATACTGATTTTTATGCTTCGCTTGAGCATGCTACGAATGTTGGGACGATGTTTCGGGGTGCGAAGGATGCTTTACAGCCAAACTGGAAACATTTGCCGGTGGGTTATCATGGTCGTGCCAGCTCGATTTTTACGAATGGTGGGTCGGTCAGGCGTCCGATGGGACAGATTTTGGTGGATGGGGCTCCTGTTCTGGCTGCTTCGCAGAAGCTTGATTTTGAGATGGAGACGGCGTTTTTTGTCGGAGTGGGGAATCGGTCTGGTGAGAGGATTTTGGCCGAACGGGCAGTTGACCATGTTTTTGGGATGGTGCTGATGAATGATTGGAGTGCTCGTGACATCCAGAAATGGGAATACGTCCCACTTGGACCGTTTTTAGGCAAGAATTTCTATACAAGTATCTCACCTTGGGTGGTTACGATGGATGCACTTGAACCATTTAGGGTTCAGGAACCACAACAAGATCCCCAGCCACTCGAATATCTTCGAACAACCGGTCCAAATGCATACGATATTCAGCTGGAAGTTAAACTGAAGTCCGCCTCCTGCGATGAATACACGACGGTTTGCAGAACAAATCAAAAATTCTTGTACTGGACCATGGCTCAACAACTTGCTCATCATACCATTAATGGTTGCAATATGATGCCGGGTGATTTACTGGGATCAGGTACCATTAGTGGACCAACGTCTACTTCAATGGGATGTCTACTTGAGCTGACACAAGATGGCAAACAACCTTTTCGTTTATCTGGTGGCTCAGAACGTACCTATTTGCAGGATGGTGACACCGTAAAAATGTCCGGTTTTGCTCAGGGGCATGGATATCGTGTCGGGTTTGGTGAGCTGGTGAACACGATCGAAGCTTCGATTTGATCTACCTGTCCATCAACTTTTTGGATTTAATCCTAAAACCATTGAATTGTCGAACCGTTTGATTAAAATTCAATGAAATGATCTCGAATTTTGTCCTAAAATAGCGGCTTGTGTGGCTTNNTTATTATTTAATCAATAACATTTTGCCGGATTGTGAAGTGGATCCGGTTTTGAGTACGTAAATATAGATACCTGATGCCAGCTGGTTTCCATCAAAAGTCACATCGTAAAAACCTTCATTAAGAGTCGAATTTATCAAACTACTCACAATTCGACCTTGTAAATCGTACACATCAAGTCGTACCGGCATCGGATCCGGAATTGAAAATGGAATAGTCGTAGTCCTGCTAAATGGATTCGGATAATTAGGGAAAACGGTTACAATATCGGGGAGTTCTCTGGCGGAAAGTGTAATCGTGAAATCCTGATTAAAATTACTCGGATTTGCTACAATTATGCTCATTTTTTCAATATGCTGAGCCTGGACACCCGTTGAAATCCTGATTAAATTCACATCATTAACACTTGATCCGGTTTCGATGATTTCTGTGAAAGTGCCATTATCGTTGTAAGCCAAAACTCCGAGTCCGGCTGACCCAAGATTATAATTCAGGGATGCTTGTAATTCACCAAAATAACTGGAAGCATCTTCAATCATCAAATATTGTGCAGCTCTACTGGTTGATTGTTCCGGTAAATTCTGGACACTATCTGCCATTATCGAGAAGGTATTGAACTGAGCTTCGGGAAATAAATTCGCATCGGGAAAACCATAATTAGGTATGGAATTCTGACCGGTTGCACTATGCCAGAGGTGATTTCTTGTGAATTCGCGGTTGAAATTCAATTCACGTTGCTGAAGCTGTGATTGGATGACGCTAAACATGGTTAATCCAGAAGGATCATCACTGATTTCATCCCATACATCTACCCAAAAATCGGATCCAACAGCTAAATCATAGTATAACATCCACGTTGCATGGTAATATGATCCTGGTGTGCTACGATTCGGATCACGCAATACAGAACATGCATTGGATCCACATACATCCAAATAATTTATGTAGTCATCAACTTGCGGATATACAATTTCTTCGGCCATGGTGGCATCCATTTCAACCCAATTTACCCTGCCACTATCACCTCGCCAACGAGTTGCAGCATATTGAATTGCATGCTTNNCTTTAATTCGTGAGCAATGGTGACTTTGAGAGCACCCAAAATGTCGCCTTCGGGGTCATTATTATCGGGAAAGCCTTCAAAATTACGATGGACAACAATGAAGGAAGTTGCCCCTGCTGATTGTGTAAATCCATACGAGTTTATTTGTCTGAAACGGATTTCATATGGTGTTCCCGGGATGAGTGGGTCTGTATATCCGAGTTCATTAACCAGGTGCTGATAACTTTCGTCAGCATATTCTGCTGCTTTTTCAATGTAATCAGGTATCAAGTTTTGGTTTATATCCTCATCCGGTACCCGGTCAGAACCGATTCGAGTGAAGCTCAATAAAAATCGTCCGCTTGGTGAAAGGTATACCTCAGTATTTGCGATTTCAGTCTCGTGAAACGTCTTGAAAGATTGCAGCACTTGAGCTGATTCGAAGCTGCCGGATTGTTGTGCAAGTATCAGACTGGGTGTCATGCATTTAACAATATCCGCTTCAGAGCTTGTTGAAATAAGTGGGGCTGTTGTTTGGGCAATCCCAGGAATGGTTGACCATGTCAATAAAACAATCGAAATCGATGCAACATGTAAAAATGACAATTTGTTCGACATCAAGTCAATGATTTCTATTTGATGAGAGTTAATCGCTGGATGAACATTTCGGTTGGTGAAAATCCTGCCGGATCCGATACGATCATGCGTGCAATGTAAATGCCGCTGGATAGATTAACGGCATTAAATCTCACTGAGTGACTTCCGGGTGCATAGATTTCGTTAGAAATGGTGGAAATGAGACGTCCGGTCAAATCATAAATTTGAATTGTAACGTTTTGCCGGGCAGAAATACTAAATGGAATGGTCGTTGTGGGATTAAATGGATTCGGATAAACCGGATGTAATTCAGTAGTTATTGGAATTTCGGTTGGTCTTTCAATACTAACAGGTTCATTACTAATTACCCAACTAGAGTCTGATAGATTAGGTGTTAATACAAATTGTTCATCCAATTCTAATTTTGTCATAGTGAGTGTCACATTGGTTAATTCTCTCACTATTGGTTTGGGTCTAAAATTAAGAGTTAATATACTTTCAGAATCGAAGGCAATTTCACTGGATGCAAAAGCCAGCTTTATATGACCCGAACTAAGGGTATCGTGATGAAAGCTTTTGATCATGTCTTGATTTGAGCCACTTATATCATAATTGACAAAATGGAGAAACGTAGAATCAAAATCCACTTCAACGAATCCGGAGTTGAATGACGAATTAGTATTCACACTTAATCGCACTCGTAAAGTGTGATCTTCTTCATTATCCGGATCACCAAATATTGCATCAAACGTAATTTCAGGGTCATCAGTAATTTCATCGTAAGAGAAGCAATTACTAAAACACTGATCGCTTACATGTACGGAAGCTAATGGAGGCGTGATGATTGTGTACCAGGAAGGAAGTGGAGCATAAGCCAGGTTCTCCGGATCTACAGGATATGCTGAAATTAATTGGCCGCTTTTTTGGAGGATGAGGCTGGCATCATAGGCTGACAGTTTTTGGTTTCCACTTACATCAGCTGAGATGAAATCAACTGGGGTGTTAATTGACGGAGCGCCGATTCGGCCAACCAATCGATCTAATAGCGCTTCAGCTTGTGCTTCTTCCAGAGCATTTGAGATAATTTCCCCAAATTTACTAGTAGAAGGATTGGATGAAGTTCCTATGACTAATTGTGCTCGTGGCAACGTAGACGTTGCTTGACTTTGTCTTTGTGGTGTGGTGTTTGCCAAAACCACTCCGATTTTTTCAATTTCGTCCAGGTTCCAGTCAACGTGACTTCCAATAAAACCAAAATCATCCCCATAAAATGATATGAGTTCTGTGTCCTGAGATAAATCAATTGTTACCGTTTCGATGGAGCCATTTTCGAAATATGCAATAAGTCCAACATGCACTCTGCCATCAAAATTTGGAAATTTTGGAGATCGAAATAATCCAACCATAATGTTATCATCGAGAGGTAAATCTGCGTCCGGATAAAACTCGTAGACATACGCAGCCTTCCAGTTAAAGGTATTTGTGGGCGACTTATAGGGCATACTCCGATTAAGGTCGGTATTTGAAAGTCGAATATCGGGGTACAACAATTTATCTTTGAACCCAAAATCTGTTCTCGAGTTTGTTGTTCCTGCTGCATAATGCCATAAATATAGATTCACGAATTCAGCATCAGGAGAAAATCCACGACTGATTAATTCCTGAGAAATGGCCTGGTGCATGTAATCTGCGATACCGGTCGATTCGCGATTTTCAATTCTTTCCCAAACCCTTACCCAGAAATCCTCTCCAAATTTTTCTCGGTAAAAAAGTCCTGCAGTGACGTGATAGTACCCAAATGGATTTTCAGGTATCACTCTTTGTGGATTTAGAAATATGGACGGATTTTGATTCGATCTTAAATAATTCAGATAATCTTTTACTGTGGGGTAAACCACTTCTTCTGCCATGGTAGCGTCCAGCTCCATCCAACCACTTGAAACATCAGAACTTGAAACAAATGTAACATATTGAATAGCGTGTTTTAACTCGTGTGCTATTGTGACTTTGAGGGCTCCAAGTCCCTGGTTGTCCGGATCTTTATTAGGAGGGAATCCATCGTATGAATTTTGAACATCTATTGTGCGAGTAGAGTTTCTATACTGGCCGTAAAAACTGCCACTAAGCTTATCGATCCTAATAATCAGAGGCTTTTCAAGATCGGGCACCGGATCATTAAACCCAATGTGTCCGACGAGATAATTCCAGGAAGAATCGGCAGAAGTAGCAGCGATATCGACATAATCAGGAATCCCATTTTCGTCTTCATCCACATCCGAAACGGCACCAGTTCCTGTTCTTTTGAATCTGATCAGAAAGCGGCCTGACTCGCTTAAATGCTCTTCGTAATTGGCGATTTCAGCAGCGTTACTATGCTTTTGATGGAGTTCTTCGAGGCTATTGATGCCCAAAATGGGTCCAAGTTCTGCCCTTGAATCCGGATTATCCTCATATTCTGCAATCAGTGGGGTGAGGCAACGGATATAATGATCAGCGTGAAATTGATGTTGTCCAGCAGGATTGGCTGTTCCGTTTGCGGTTGTGTCAGCGGATAAATTTGACGAGGTACTTGTCGTTGTAGTGCCGGGTAGAGTGGAAAATTCGTTGGTTATTAAATCAACGATAGAATTGGTGGTTACACTGTTAATTGTTCTGAAAGATGGAATTTCATATCTGGAGTTCGCTGAAATTTGTCCAATAAACATCCCAAACGACAATAATATTAACATACGTAGTCGTAACGATTGTATCGATTTTTGAGGAATTTCAAAAAAATAATAATTGAAAATCTGTGCTATCAAAGTATTGTCGATCGTTTAACGTGCACCATTTTTCTTAAAATAACCGTATTTTGTGACATTAATTATCTGATTTTAAACGGTGGTGATCTCGAGCATGATAAAAATTATTTTATACTACAATTTCAGTCCAATCAGCAATGTAAAAGAATTTATTGCTTCGCATCGGACCTTTTGTAAAGATAACGGGTTAAAGGGACGAATTTATGTGTCCGAAGAAGGAATAAACGGAACTTTGGCGGGTGATGTTGATGCTGTGGACCAATATGAAGACTATTTGCGTGGTTTAGATGGGTTTGAGAATACCGAATTCAAAGAAGATTTCAGTGATACAATTCCATTTGATAAGATGATCGTAAAACATCGTCCTGAAATTGTATCTATTCGTGCTGACATGGAACTGAATCCGGGAACAGAGGGAACCGGATATCTTGCACCATCGGAGTGGCGAAAAGTAATGGAGTCGGGCGAAGAGTATGTTATGATAGATGTCCGTAATAATTATGAGTCAAAAGTTGGTCATTTTGAGGGCGCTATTTTGCCTGACCTTGAAAATTTTTATGACTTCCCGAAATGGGTAGATGAGTGTGGCATCGATAAGGACAAAAAAGTACTCATGTATTGCACCGGAGGTATTCGATGTGAAAAATTCTCGATTTTAATGAGAAAAAAAGGATATCAGGATATCAATCAGCTTCACGGTGGTATCCTCACTTATGCCAAAGAGGAAAACGGTGCTCATTTTAAGGGTAAATGTTTTGTATTTGATGATCGTTTGGTTGTTCCCGTGAATCCGGATGATGAAGAGCCAATCAGTCATTGCGAGATTTCCGGGGTTCCATGCGATACTTATATCAACTGTGCAAATATGGAGTGTAATCGTTTATTTGTTTGCTCAGAAGAGGCTGCAATACAAATGGAAGGTTGTTGTTGTGAAGCATGTAAGCAAAGCGAGAAACGACGTCCGTTCAATCGCGAAAATGCGTATGCACCGTTTAGAAAATGGTATCATTATTTCGGTCCTGAATTCAAAGATCGTAAAAGTACTCACTCTAAAGGAACTGTTAATCAAGATTCCTGATCGATTAAACTATTATGATGGAGCTTCCGAATTTTAGTCTGAATGAAGTTGAGATTCAGAAGCTTCGCCGACATCTAAAAACGCCGGATGATACTGACATTTCCGGACTCGGGAATAGTTCGATTTCATCTGCAGTAAGAATCGTCGCTCCCTACGATTTTATCTATAAATTTGCGTTAAAAGTTGATGAGATTGGTATGCATGTGGATGAAATGCTGCATCAAAGATTTCCATTCAGGTCTATTAAGGCATGGGGTGAAAAAGTAAAATCAGGAGATATACTGCTTAATGACGGAACTGTACTACCGGGTCACAAACTGGTACAAAATGACGTGGTTACGCACCGAAATATCGGTGTAATTGAACCTTCAACTCCTGATGATATCCGCGTTATTTACGATTGTGATGAATATATCATCATAGATAAGCCTGCCCCCATGCCAATGCATTCTGGTGGCAGGTATCACCGAAATACCGTTGAATATATTCTCAATGAGATGGGTTATTCAGGTCTTAAACTGGTCCACCGTCTCGATGCTGTTACATCCGGTCTCGTAATTTTAGCAAAATCGACAGACGTTGCGAAGCACTTAAGCGCACAATTTGAACAAAAAAATACCATCAAAACTTATGAGGCAATTGTTCGTGGAAATCCGTCTCAAAATGAAATTGTCATCCAAAAAGGAATCAAAAGATTAAAGGGTTTTGTATTTACTTGTTCAGACGATACGGATTCGAAATCTGCGATAACCCGGTTTAGGGTGATTCATCAAGGGAATGGTTGGGCGCATGTTTCATGTGAACCGATTACCGGGAGGACGCATCAAATCAGATTGCATCTCGCAGAGTGGGGACATCCAATTTGGGATGATGACATTTATAATGGCGCACTGGAAAATCAGAACCTTAGCAGTCACCTCCAAAAACGTGCTATTAGTTTGGTGAGTATTGGTTTACGATTTGAACAGGATCAGTCGCGATAAAAATTAGCTCGTAAGTCGCTCCAGGAGTAGTTGTTGTCGATTGAGATGTCGGTCCATGATGTGATTGCCCAAAGGCCATCTTCGCTCATTTCGACTTGCAGTGCAAACCGTCCGGTTATCATGGTTGGGACACCAACGTTACTCCGATTATGTAAGATAGTGAGGCTGTAATCCGCAAAAATCTGACGGGAATCGGAGCTGCTGAGCTCGGTAGAAATATTGGATAACAAAAGGCGGTGTCCCGTCGTGTTTTCAGAAGCTGCGCGCATGTTATTGAAATACGTTCTTTCAGCATCGATGGACCAGTTCGTCCATATTTCCGGACTTGAATTCAGCGCACTACTGGATGGGATAAATTCAAAAGATGGTTCGGTCAGGCATCTCAGATAGTTTACTGTATTCAAATTTTCAACCGCTGAAATTAGATTGTCGAGAACCACTTCCGGGCGATCGGGTTGCATGAAAACACCGGTATTTCCCGTGTCGGGGGATTCAGCATTTCTGGTATCAAAAATTGAGCAACCTGATACCAATAACAGTGCAATTCCTGTGATTATGAGATTCAGATTACTATGTTTGATTCCATTTATCATCCAACTCAAGAGTTAAAAAACGTTTCAGTGATTACCCGAAACTGATTTGGTCGGTCGAGGAAAGCATAATGCCCGGCATGATCGATTACGGCAAGTCCGGCGTTTTTAATGCCACGTTCCATGATTTTAGCCTGATAAAGTGGTGTGGTATCGTCGTTCGCACCCCAAAGCAAAAGTATTTCATGTGAAATTTTTGGGAGTGTTGGTTCCAGATATTCTGAAACGGTTTTTACGAACGTTTGGCGCATAACACCATTTAGTGACTTGTAATCAGAAGACCCGAGAGACTTCCACAATGTGGTGCTACGTAACCAATCAAGGCCTTTTTTTTGTGATCCCCCTGGTAGAAGCGTAAAGGGAAATTTAAGTGTAAGAGCAAAGTACTTTTTAGTATAGAATTTTAAAGATCGTCGTGGTTTCATTCCGGCACCACCAGTTATGATAATTTTTTTAGCCAGGGATTTAATCGCATCATTTGAACAGAGTTTCAAACAAACTCTTCCGCCAAAAGAATGAGCTAAAATATCGACCGGTTCCTTGATGACTTCATTGATAAAAGTGGCGGTCATTTCTGTATAATTTCCAACATCCCATGGTTCAGGTAGTTCGCCACTTTTTCCGAATCCCGGAAAATCGATCAGATAATAAGTACGCTTTAGTTTCAGGGAGGAGGTTAGCGGTAGCATAACATCACTATTTGCTCCCCATCCGTGCAATACAAGTACCGGTTTTCCTTTGCCGAATACTTTATAATTGACCGGAATGCCTTGAAAATCGAATATTAATTCTTTGAGATCCATTGGGGTAATTTAAGATAATTCCTAGACCTTTTGTGTGGAAGTTGTGAGCTTAATTGTAAGGAATTGGGGGTAATTGACACTGTATAGTTAGATGAATATAACAACTAAACAGATGTGACATGAAAATTAATACGAGGGTGTTTTTTATACTCGATAAGTTACAGATCAGACCTGCTGAGCGCTTTTTTGTCAGTTCTTTAATCATACTTATTGGCTTATTGTGGATCGTTGAGCCGTACCTTGAGCCGAAAAGTATCTATGATGATGAGTATTATGCTCCACTTGTTGATGAATTTTATCGACAGGCATCATCAAATTATCAAGAGCGTGTTGAGACACTTCACAGATATTATCCGGGTGATGAAATGAAGATTACTGAATATGCCGCAATGTCGATACCCGATGGTTCTGACTCATTGATTAAAGAAAGGATTATCAATCGGGCTATGGCAGGAATGACACATATAAATGGAGTTGATTCTGAAATGGTGGCGAACACTAATGCATTGATTCAGACTAATTCAAACTTACTTAGTTCACAGGACACCATACCTAAATCCAAAACACAGCAAGTTGGATCGAAAGTAAATTTAAATGAAGCAAAAGTGACAGATTTAATGAAATTACCGGGCATCGGATCGGCAATTGCACAACGAATTGTTGATTATCGTAATGAAAACGGAGATTTCAAAAGTATAGTAGAGATTTTGAAAGTAAAAGGCATCGGTCCGGCTAAATTCGAAAAGATGCAGGATTTAATAGAACTTTAATCTCATTTGGGGCAATTTTTTCACGATATTCAGGGTTATATAACTTGTTATCATCAAGTAATAGAATCGAACTAAATGCAATATCAAATTCTCTGGGCTGACGACGAAATCGATCAACTTCGTCCACATATTATTTTTCTGGAAAACAAAGGCTATAAAGTTACACCTGTCACGAATGGTGAGGATGCAATTACGCTCATACGCGATAACAACTTTGACCTGGTTTTTTTGGATGAACAAATGCCCGGGATGGATGGAATTACGACACTTGGTAAGATTAAAGATATTAAGCCCGTGCTTCCGGTGGTTATGATAACCAAAAGTGAAGAAGAGCATATCATGGAGGATGCCATTGGCTCGAAGATTTCTGATTATTTGATTAAACCGGTTAATCCAAATCAGATTTTAATGACGATTAAGAGAATTTTGGATAGATCCCGCATTCAAAATGAAAAAAATGCACAACAATATTTAAAGAACTTTACTCAAATCTCAGACTCTATCAATTCAAAAAGTAGTTGGCAGGAGTGGATTAAGGTTTATAAGCAGTTGACTCAATGGGACCTGGAATTAGAGTCGGGTGATGAAGCCTTACGTCAGGTATTGTATGATCAGATTTTACAGGCAAATAAAGAGTTTGGTAAGTTCATTCGGACAGAATATTCTTATTGGCTGAAAGACGGGGAAACCGATCGTCCGTTGTTATCACCAGATATTATAAAAGAATATGTTTTCCCGCGTTTAAATGATGATAAGCCTGTTTTTTTTATACTAATTGATTGTATGAGGTATGATCAATGGTTGGTTTTTGAAAATATGTTGTCTGATTATTATAACATTGAAACCGACTTTTATTACTCAATTCTACCAACGGCAACACCTTATTCGCGGAATGCAATTTTTGCCGGGCTTTATCCATCAGAAATTGAAAGAAATTATCCCAATCTTTGGACACTTCAAGACGATAATGAAACATCTTTGAATCGTTTTGAGCAGGAATTACTTGAAGAGCAATTTTTTAGAAAAAGATTGAATATCAAACCGAAATACGAAAAAGTATTGCACGCGGATGATAATAAACGGGTATCAGAACGGATTAAAAATTATCTACAACAACCATTCAGTGCTTTTGTTTTCAATTTTGTAGATACGTTAGTTCACTCCCGTTCGGATTCCGATGTGTTGAAAGAAATTTCACCCGATGTTTCTGCATTTCGTGCACTCACGAAGGCCTGGTTCTCACATTCTGCATTGTTGAATATCTTTAAAACTTTGTCGAAAGAAGATTGCACTATCATTGTAACGACTGATCACGGCTCGGTTCGAGCTTTAAGAGATACAAAAGTAATAGGTGATCGCGATACGAGTACCGGACTCCGATACAAGTATGGTAAACACCTAAAAGCGAATTCTGATGATGCAATTTTTGTGAAAAATCCTGCTGATTACAAGTTGCCAAGAAGTGTTATGGCTATGAATTATGTATTGGCAACTGAGGATTACTTCTTCGTGTATCCGACGAATTACAATCGTTTTCAGAATAAATACAAAGATACTTTTCAGCATGGTGGTGCCTCAATGGAGGAAATGATTTTGCCTGTGGCCGTACTAAATCCAAAGTAAAACACGTTCAACGCTGTTTAATTGCTCTAAAGATTCTATGTTCAAAAAAGGGTATTTTTAAACATGAAATTGAACCAAGATTTTATACGCAAAACAAATTCTCCGGAAGAAACGCTGCTTTTTGGTGAAGAGATTGCTAAAGAGCTTGAATCAGGCGATGTACTTTGTCTGCATGGTGATCTTGGCGCCGGAAAAACTCACTTTGTTAAAGGAATAGCACGTGGACTCGGAGTAAATGAAACTCATGTCAATTCACCAACATTTACGTTGATCAATGAGTATCGGGGTTCATTTCCAATCTATCATTTTGATGCGTACCGAATAAATAACGATCAAGAAGTTGTAGAGCTTGGCGTAGATGAATATTTTTATGGCGATGGAATTTGCCTCATTGAGTGGCCGGAAAAGATGAAAAACTTTTTACCGGAAAATTCAGTTCATATAACTATTCAAAAAGACAACGAATCATCCAGAATATTTAAATTTGAGCACAACGGTGCTTAAAACTGATGTACAACAAGAAACTTTTATATAAAATTGATCGCTTACCAGTGATCATGCCCTATCATTTTAGAGCTTCTAACGAGCTCCATAAAGGTGATCTGGTTTATTACGGCCCAAGCCCCGAATTTTATGGGATTGGCGAAATCACCAATATCGTTGATAATCTTTGTGTAGTTGATTTTCATGGAACCGGTGAACTTGGATTACATAAAGATGCTTTGGAAAAAAAATACCTTATCCCTATTCACAAATTAAATTTATCTCATTTACTCAAAGAGAGATAGAGCGATTTTTGATTTTGCTTAGTGCAAAAATTGAAATAGATGCGATTAATCCAGGATAAAAAGGTTCAATCCCCAGAAATGGACCCGCATCAGTTGTTGTGAAGATTACGGCTGCAATGAACCATCCGAAACTCACGATTACCGGAACCGATAATTGAGCTTCGATAAATTTGTTGTTAACCGTAAACTTTGGGAAGTAAATTCCTAGAACAGGAATGAGCAATCCGGGAATCAATATCGACCCAATCACAAACCATAATTCAATTACACTTGGCACTAACCATACCAATACAACCCCAAGTATTGCAGAAATAAATATCCCCCATTTTGTGAGTGTGATCACATTCGTATTGGGTAATCGATTTCTGAGCAAATCGCGCCCCAAAGTTTGTCCGGACAAAAACAGGTAACTATCCAATGTGGACATAATTGTTGCTAAAATTGTAAGATAAAAGAGCCCTTTTAAACCAATTGGTAACAATCTGGATGCCATTTCAGGGTAAATCAATGCTGCTCTATCCAATTCCGGTATTTGAACGATGCCATATAACGCAGTAATCAATGTGAGTGAATCAAACACAAACCAGAGGCCCACGGAAACCAGAATACCTTTTTTTGCTGTTTGGGGATTTTTTGCTGCTGCCGATCGCTGATGAAAAGATGGGTCTACAAAAGTCCACATCGCTATAAAAAACCACACAAATAACCACGTTAATGGTTGTCCTCCGGTTGGATCTTTATATGCATCGGGAAGTTCGGACCACATTTGTATTGGATCCCCCCATGTGTACCAGGCGAATCCAAATAGCATGAGGAATCCAATGTACATGAGAATCACTTGCAACACATCCGTTCGGACTACTGCCGAAAACCCACCAAAACCTACATATATCGCAGAAAAAAGTGCCACGAATATGGTGATTATTAAAAATACACTTGTCCCAAGTAACATTTGGGCAAGTAATGCGACCATTAAGATATATGGTGCCGGATTAATCAATAAAAAAATCAAAACGGAAGAAACATCGCCGGCTTTCTTCCCATAAGTGTTCTGAATTGCTTCCGGAATCGACACTGCCGGATTTTCACGAATTTTTTTTGCAAGAAAAAAAGCAAACAGCAAGGCAAACACATAATATGGGAGTCCCATTGCGAACCATTGTGATATCCCATATAACCAGGTGAATTCACCAACTCCTAAAATTCCACCATACCATGTGGAGACGAGGGTTGCGACAAATGCAGGCAAGGTGAGTTTTCTACCAGATAATAAATAATGCTCCTCGCCGGAATCTGATTTTTTCCTCCATAGACTTAAAAAAATCAGGGCTACCAGATACCCTAAGATCAAGACTAAATCAATCCAGTGGAAATCAGTCATTGTTTGCATTACAGGTTTTCGTAAACCATCAATAACAAAATGCCATTTTGATGGGATATAGTTATCTCATCATGTGTGGCACGATTTGAAGAGCCGTCACGAACGCCATTTTCAAGAGGCTCAGAATTTAGCGGGTATTCGAGTCCGGTTGTTTTAATACCATCCACCCGACCCGAAACGGGGAATAATGAAATCAGAGTATTTGGTTTGGTTTTTAAAGAGTATGAACGTGGCAGGATTTTCATCCAGCCGTGAGAGTCTTTAAATACGATATCTTTAAATTTTGAGGTAAGTTGCGCCATTACGGAGATATTTTTTAACGTCTGATCTAGTCTGGACCCTGTTGCACCAAGTACTGTAACATATCTTCCACCTGCTTTAAATGAATAATTCAGGGCTTTTTCTAGATCATTTGTCTCTTGATCCGGATCGACAATGATGTTTAAATGGAGTCCGGCTTTTCTATGAAAACTATCCATATCACCAATAACTACATCCGGCTTAATTTCGTAATCCAGGCAAGTTAATGCACCACCATCCGCAGCGATAAGGATATCGGCTTTATTTAATTCAGAAAGGAAAAGACTTTTTGCCGGTCTTTCACCATTTGCAATGATCAAAACTCTCATGAAGTGAAAACCAGATTGATTAATTGAACTAATATTTTTGCATACAACCGATTTGAATCAAATATCGGTTTCGATTCACTCATAAACAAGTTGGCATGTATGCTTATATTAACAACAAAAAATAAGATGATAACTGATAGAATTACAGACTTAATTGCTGAGCTGAAATCCTTTAAGGGCAAAAGAATTGGGGTAATCTCTCATGTGCGTCCGGATGCCGATTGTATTGGGGCACAAGTAGCTTTATGCCGTTGGTTCACAAAACATGGAATTGATGCCAAGGCATTTAACGATGATGAGTTGAGTCCA
>DLXM01000289.1 GCA_003448835.1 Bacteroidota bacterium
GTCTACAAAAATGTAGCAACTTCAGCTGATAGAAAGATATCGAGTAGAGAATCAATTACGCTTATACATGTAGATAGAGGCGAAGTCGTTATAAGACGTGAAGAAATAAAAGGCACATATTGTATAACAGTGTTTCATAACGATGACATAAGCTTTTACCCAATACATGATTCAAAAAAGGACTCATCGATATCTATTTTTCCGCATCCCTACTTTGAAAAAATAGTAAGTGAATTTGATACCACTTCAGAATTTATAGATTATCTGATCAATCGAAATCACTTATTAACTAGTAATAATGAAGTTTCATTGAATGGTAATGAACTTGATTTAGCAGCAATTTACTTAACAAACGCCCGCAAATTCCCTAAAGAGTTCTACAATGATGTTGATCATATTTTACTAGATATTAATGGTGAATGGGATAAGTATGATTCCGATGAACAAACGAGATTAAAGAGACTAGCAAACAAGTCAAGCTATTTTATCGATTGGCTTGTTAAGGAATATATACTAAATAATCACACGAATTCAGCAAATACAGAACTTGCTAAAGTATTACTCAACTTGGATCGACTAATGAGAAGAGTTGTTACCAATACACTTTTTGAATTAATTGATAAATACAAAACAGAAACAGAATATATTGCTCGCCGAGTTTTCTCAATCGATGATCATTACTATTCATTAATCTACGTTAGCGACGATTTAATGAACAAAGAACTCGCCGAAATGTTATGTGAGACATATATCATCGGTACCCACATTTATTTAGCTAAAAAAGAACCTTCAAAGCATATAGTTCTTGTAACAAATAGAAAGATCCACCCAGTCTATTATTCTTATGGAAGAATAGATGAAAAAATGCCTGCGTCACTTTTAATTGAAATAGAAGAAAGATGTAAATCTTATGGATTTCTTCAAAAACTAGAAAGTTTCCAGAAACATTATTCTGAATATCCTGGCGATACATAACAAGCGTTCAAGCGGATTCGTCTCAAAGCCGTTGATTAAGTTTGTCGTTTGGTATATGGTTCAAATCTATTAACTCAACTCAATAGGCTCACGGCTTAACCGCAGGACCGTTAGTGCTTAAAGGACAAAACATGGGCAATGACATTAGAAAAATCAATAACCAACGGAATTCACTGAAAGCAATGCAGATGTATGATCCGATGAAGGAGATGCGGGAGTCACTGAAAGCAATGCAGATGCATGATCCGATGAAGGAAATGCGGGAGGCATTGAAAGCAATGCAGATGTATGATCCAATGAAGGAAATGCGGAAGTCACTGAAAGCATTGCAGATACATGATCCGATGAAAGAGTTGCGGGAATCACTGAAAGCATTTCAGATGCATGATCCGATGAAAGAGTTGCGGGAGTCACTGAAAGCAATTCAGATGTATGATCCGATGATGGAAATGCGGGAGTCACTGAAAGCAATTCAGATGTATGATCCGATGATGGAAATGCGGGAGTCACTGAAAGCATTGCAGATGCATGATCCGATGAAAGAGTTGCGGGAGTCACTGAAAGCATTGCAGATGCATGATCCGATGAAAGAGTTGCGGGAGTCACTGAAAGCAGTAAGATCATATAGCGAATTTGCTAAAAGTATTTCCAATGATGCCTGGTCCCCAAGAATTGATGGCGGATCGAGGATTGAGATAAACGCAGACGGCCAGTTAACTATCAACTCTAAATTAATTACTCAAGAACGAGTTCAAGAAATAGCTCAGTGCGTTTTTAGTAAAGCACTTAGTGATAGGACTTATGTCTTTGAGCAACAAATAAACAGACTAATACAAGAAATCCAAGCTCTAAAAGACCCAGTTTTCCAGAGAGTGATTGCATGGTTAATTTATCCCCTAATCGTTGGACTAGTACTCTCTGTCGTTAATCCAATCACAGACTTTTACATTAAAGAACGGTTAACCAAAAATGAAAAAAAGACTGTTGTCGAAGAAGTTTCCAAAACATTAATTAATTCATTCAACGATCAATCATCCCTGAGCTCTTTTAAAATCGTATCATCCACATCCTTATATATAAGAAAATCAGGCTCAAAAAAATCCGAGATTATTACAACGTTATTTCTCGGGGATGTTGTAGAAGTTATTGAGAAAGATGAAAAGTGGTTTCTTATTAGTTGGCGAGATGGTGAGAGCGGAGCTAATGTACAAGGGTGGGTATACTCACGATATTTAAGGGCCATCAAATGAAGACCCACTTAACAAAGCAAATCACGCAGGCGCGTTCGCATTTCGTTGCTTATATTCAAGTACTTAGCCGCGCCGCTTATTTACAAGACCGTTAGTTAACCATAACCTTAATCTTATATGAGCAATAATATAAGTTACTGCACTTTCTGCCTTAGAGAATGTACGACTGAAAAATTTTCAAGGGAACATATAATTCCAAGCTCAATTGGTGGTAAAATCATTATTGGAAATATTATTTGTGAAGATTGCAACAATTATTTTGGTACAAAAATAGATCACAAGGCTCTGAAATCAATTGATGTTATAGAGCTATCTAAAAAATTTGGGGTCATTGATGATTCTTCAAGATATATCTCATCAGCCTATGATATTAAAATCAAAGCAGAAGGTCATAGCTTAAAAGGAGTTATGAAAAAGAATGAAATTAAACCATTGCCTCAAAAAATCTCTGATGATCATCTGATAACACCTGAAGAAGATATATTAAAAACATTGTTGAAAATTGTTGAGCGTGACTCACGGCTGAATCATCTTAACGAGAATGAAAGAGGGAAGGCTGTAGATAAGCTTCTTATAGAATATTCAAAGCTTAATTTCGGAGAAGAAGTGACATGCAAAATTATCGGTCGAACACTTAAAAAAGGAGTTTCTGGAGATAAAATTGAGTATTCTGCAAAAGAATCATCTGACCCATTGGAATTACTTATTTTGAAAGTGGTATTTGAATGGTTAGTGATAGTTGCATATCAAAGTTTCTTTAATACACCAACTTTATATAATCTGTTGAGAAACTCACTAATTAAACAAGAACTTCAAAAAGGTGTTAATTTAATTAGACTTGAAGAGACACAACATTCGCGACCATTTCATACTGTAATACTACAGTTCGAAGAATATTCTACTACTGCAGTTGTGTCTCTATTTAGTAAAATTACATACCAAGTTTTTTTACCAAATATGGATTTATCATTCCTTTCAAAGTATAATGAACAATATAATACTGACTCAATATTAGGTATTCAGATTGAAGATCATTTTCAAAAAAATGAGAGAATGGGTAGCTTTATTAGAGCAAATGGTGATAGAATTTCAATTCCATTACGGTAAACTAACATTGCATTTCGTGTGGACGGGAAAATATTTGTTGTTTATATCTTTAGTTGATCGCCCCCGCGGCACAAATGCAGAGCATTGGCAACTTAATATTGACTCTCGAATTAAAGCAGGTCTGTTTATAGATGAAAAGATTATATACCGAATTTGATACTAAGCGAAAGAATGAAATTTCTAGTCGCAGAGAACTACGAAGAAAAAATACTTTAAAAAGCAGAAAAAAAAAGAAAGTGATAGGTAGTAATGATAGGTATTACAATAATGTCATTACTAATTCACCTATTGTTGCACCAAGTGATTTTAGATTATTAGAAAATACTGAAAAATGTTTGAATTTTTTTGGCGAAATCAGAAATGCTCAGAACTTGTCTATTATGAAAAACAGGCGTTTTGTTGCAATTTCTCTCAGGAAAGTCAAGCAAGTTGACTATAGTACTATTAGTGTTCTTATCGCAATTAGTGAAGATTTTACTTTCCAGCGAATTGCGTTCAGGGGCGACTCTCCTGCTGATGAAACAGTAAATCAGTACTTTATTGACTCTGGTTTTTTTGAACACCTTTTCGATTCAAACGGAAAGCTCTTTCCCAAAAGCACAAAATCTGATAAACTGTCATTTGAGAAAGGGTCTCAATTATTTGATATTAAAGACAACAGAAGAATCAGTGAGATTATAAAAAAAATCAACCATCATCTAACTGGGAAATATTCACACAATCCAAGATTACGGACAGTACTTCTAGAAATATTTGCAAACTCAATAGAATGGAGTCAGACTAACAATAAACAATGGCTTCTCGGTGTTAAATATGATGACGATAGTGTGATTATAACCGTAACAGATGTTGGAAAGGGAATATTGCGAACATTAAACAAAAAATGGGGGCGGAAATTTTTTGACAAAGCTCAGTTAAAATCTAATAAAGATATTCTTACTGGTGCATTTGATAAGAAATATGGATCTTCGAGTCAAAAAGTAAACAGAAATAAAGGCTTACCATCAATTAAAAGCAGTTATCAGGATGGCGTAATTTCAGAGTTAAAAGTGTTAACTAATAATGTTATTATTCATTTTGATAATCCATTAATGTCTCGAACTTTCCCAAGAGGCACATCTTGGTTTAAGGGAACATTCTATAGATGTGTTGTTAAAAAATCTTGATTTTGAGTACTACCATGAAACATATTTCAATTAGCGTTCTAGAATCGTTTTCGGAGTATCCTGGTTTACGTCATTGTTCAATTAGTGATGAATCTGGTGAACTTTTCTATCATAATGTATTGAATGATGCATTTGCAAATGCTATCAATGACGGATACGGGCTCGAGGTAATTCTTGATAACACAGCGGGTTATGCACCATCTTTCCTTGATGAAGCATTCGGCAACCTTGTTTATGACTTTGGAATGGATTTAGTATCTAAACACTTAAAAATTATTTCAACAGATGAACCGTATTGGGTAGAGATGCTAAACAATGAAACATTCCCACAATGGGAGGAAAGACGTTCAACTGGAAATGACCCAAAAATAACAGCCTCACATGAACCTTGGATCAGATTTATTAAAGGTAAAATGGTTAAACAAAATTGGGTTGAACCATCCTAAATGTTGATATGATGGAAACCTCAGATTGGATACAGGTAATTGGGATTTTGATTAACGTTATATTTGGTGTTGTCATAATTTGGCTTGTACAGTCTAAGCTTGAAAATAAACGTGTTCTAAAAGATTATATCATCAGAGAAACAATTCAAATTAGGGCTGATTATTGTAAGTTGATTGATAAAGTTATTTCCTCGCAATTCAAACCCCAAGACCTGATAATTGAATATAAATTGATTAATGTAAATGGGTATAACATTTTGGCAGTTGCTAATAAAAAATACAATACTGACATGACTGTATTAATACCATACCAAATTGAATTACTACGAATAATTTGTGACGATGAAAATTATGTCAAAGGGTATAAAACAAATAACGATGTACAACTCCATCCCAATACATCTAATCGCATAATGAAATTCCAAGCTGATAACAGTAGTATATTCAATGATTTGATTGTAATCATCAACGATGCTTAACTAGCTAACAATCGTTACTCTGTGGTAAAAAAATAAATTTTGCTGTTTGCACTGACCTTGAGCATTTTGGCATGTGCAAGAAGCAGTTTGATATTCCGCTCATCAGCCCAATCGGCCCGCCAGTACCAGCTGCTTGTCGCCTCTACTACAGTAGTGATAGGATGGGCCAATTGCTGAACCATTTTATCGAGCTGATCCGTTTGATTGTTAAATATCACATAAAGTGTACCAGTAATTATCACTAAAAGTGTATCACTCGGAATAAACCATTAATCTGTGCATATTCCAGTTCATTCTGCCCCCCAATTCCGGGGCAAGCTGACCCGGGGTCAATATCAACGGAATTTGTCACTTCCCACATTTTTCTTTTTTTTTCTCGTCCAAATTCCCAATTTTAAATCATCTATCCATCAAGATTGATTACTTTACTATTTGATACTAACTGAGAGATATAATGTTCGAACAGACGTTTAAAAATATTGATGATATTCTGCACAAGGATGCTGGGTGCGGGAGTGAGTTGGATTATGTGGAGCAAACTTCATGGATTTTGTTCCTGAAATACCTGGATGATCTTGAAAAAGATCGCGCTACGGCGGCGGAGCTTACGGGTAAGTCGTATTCAACAATTATTGATCCGGATCACCAATGGACGACCTGGGCTATGCCGAAGGATTCGGATGGGAAACTGGATCATCATAATGCCTTGACGGGTGACGACCTGACGGATTTTGTGAATAACAAACTGTTTCCATATCTCAAAAAGTTTAAACTGAGCGCCGTAAGTGCGGACACCATTGAGTATAAGATTGGTGAGATTTTCAGCGAACTGAAGAACCGCATCCAAAGCGGATACAACCTGCGCGAGGTGATTAACCGTATCGATGAGTTGCGTTTCCGGACCTATGCAGAGAAGCACGAAATGAGTCATCTGTATGAGGACAAAATCAAAAATATGGGTAATGCCGGGAGAAATGGTGGTGAGTATTACACGCCGCGTCCGCTTATTACTACCATTGTTAAGGTGGTTGACCCAAAAATTGGTGACAAAATTTATGATGGAGCCGTGGGATCAGCGGGCTTCCTTTGTGAGGCATTTGACTATTTGAAATCCGGCAAGGAACTAAGCACCCAGGAGTGGGAAATCCTCCAGAAACGCACTTTTTACGGCAAGGAGAAAAAGTCTTTGGCATATATCATCGGCATCATGAACATGATTTTGCACGGTGTGGAAGCTCCAAACATCATCCACACCAATACGCTTGCCGAAAATCTGGCCGACATCCAAGAAAAAGACCGTTATAATGTGGTACTAGCGAATCCGCCTTTTGGTGGAAAGGAACGCGCCGAAGTGCAACAGAATTTTCCAATCAAAACAGGCGAGACCGCGTCGCTTTTTCTGCAGCATTTCATCAAGATTCTGAAAGCGGGTGGCAAGGCAGGCGTGGTAATCAAAAACACGTTTTTGAGCAACTCCGACAATGCCACCGTGGCCATTCGCAAAACGCTTCTGGAAAACTGCAATCTGCATACCGTGTTGGATTTGCCTGGCGGAACATTCACCGGTGCAGGTGTGAAAACTGTTGTGCTGTTTTTTGAGAAAGGAAAACCCACTCGCAAAGTTTGGTTTTACCAATTGAACCTTGACCGCAATTTAGGCAAGACAAATCCGCTTAATGAAAACGATCTGTCTGAGTTTGTCGAACTGCAGAAAACGTTCACAGACAGTGAAAACTCATGGACTTTGGATATAAAAGACATTGACCAAATCACCTTCGACCTGAGTGTCAAAAATCCGAACAAAAAAGATGAAGTTACCCTCCGTCCACCCCAAGTTATTTTAGAAGAAATGAAATCCTTGGATGAAGAAAGTTCACAAATTTTGAACTCAATCAAAGCATTGATCTAATTGTTAAAGAGAGTATTATGCAAAAAATGCATATTTCAATTATCAATAATAAATTGCATACTATAACTTATATGCTATTCGAGATGAAAAGAAAATTTAACAATTGATAATGGTGGTTAAAGGTTGAAAAACGAAATCATACTATACACACCCAATGAACTGGCTGAGCATGTTGAGGTAAGGGTAGATGAGAAAAAAGAAACTTTCTGGCTAACTCAAGAGCAAATCGCTCAGCTTTTTGAACGAGATAGAACCGTAATTACCAAACATCTGAAAAATATTTTCAAAGAAGGAGAATTGGATGAAAAAGTGGTAAGTGCATTTTTTGCTCATACCACTAAACACGGTGCTATAATAGGGAAAACACAAAACAGAGAAGTTAAATATTATAATCTGGATGCAATTCTCTCTGTCGGATACAGAGTGAATTCTAAACGAGGTACACATTTCAGAATTTGGGCAACTAGAGTACTCAAAGATTTAGGCAAAAAATGGTTTGCTTTTTCAAAACTGGAAGTCAAATCCGTAAAAACCATCTCGAAATCAGTATTGGAGTTGAAATAATGGATAAAGTTTGTTTACCCAACAAATGGAAGCTGTTAACTCTTGGTGATTTATTTGAAATCACTTCAAGTAAACGTGTTTTTAAAGAAGACTGGAAAATTGAGGGAGTTCCTTTTTATCGGGCAAGAGAAATTGTAAAATTATCGATGAATGGATACGTAAACAATGAGTTATTTATTTCAGAAGAAATGTTCAAAGAATACTCGGAGAAATATGGAATACCTAAACCCAATGATATTATGGTTACTGGAGTTGGGACTTTAGGTATCTGCTATGTTGTTAAAAAAGGTGATAGATTCTATTTCAAAGATGGGAATATTATTTGGCTCAAATCAAATGGTAGGGCATATTCACAATATGTGGAGTATGCATTTAAGTCAGATTATTTAAGACGACAAATAGATGATAGTATAGGAGCTACAGTTGGAACTTTTACAATTATCAAAGCAAAGAACACCAAAATCCCCATACCACCCCTTTCCGAACAACAACGCATAGTCTCTATTTTAGACGAATGCTTTGCCGCCATAGACAAGGCAAAATCAAACACCGTACAGAACCTCAAAAACGCGAAAGAACTTTTTGAAAGCTATTTGCAGGGGGTGTTTAGTGTTTCGATCGGCTCATCAAACAAACGAGTTGGTTGGGAAGAAAAGTCATTAAAAGAATTAACCACTAAAATTGGAAGTGGAGCAACTCCTCGTGGTGGTCAAGAAAGTTACATAACGGAGGGTATATCACTTGTAAGAAGTATGAACGTCCATGATTGGAAGTTTAGAGATACTAACCTTGCTTTCATTGATGAAAAACAAGCAAAACAATTAGAGGGTGTAACTCTTCAAGAAAATGATGTTTTGCTAAATATAACCGGTGCATCTGTTGCAAGATGCTGTGTTTTTCCCAAAGATTATCTCCCAGCTCGAGTAAATCAGCATGTTTCAATAATTCGTCCCAAAAAAGATTTACTTGATTCAATCTTCTTAAACTTACTTCTTACCTCCAAACCCTACAAAAATATGCTATTATTTAATGGCGAACAGGGTGCAACAAGACAAGCAATTACTAAAGCTCAAATTGAATCTTTTAGAATTTCGATACCACCTCTTCCAGAACAACAATCCATCGTCCGGCAATTAGAAACCTTGAGATCCGTAACACAGAAGTTGGAAGCGGTATATCAACAGAAGAGCGCGGATTTAGATGAACTGAAAAAGAGTATATTGCAAAAGGCGTTTGCAGGGGAGTTAAGTACTTCGTAAAGTGTTAAAACTATATTGCTAAACCTGAAAACTATACAGTAAAGCTTTAGATCCTAAAGCTTATTTACAAAACTAGTTAAAACCCATGTTAAAGATTTCTGATCCTGAATATCGACTTCCGTATATAGATGCACTATCAACTTTTGATTTGTTCGACAAAGGAACTACAGCACCAATAGCGATATGGGGTGTAGACACTGAAACTGGTGATCGCGGTCAATTTGTTGTTAAAATGAAAAGTTCAGAGAGAATGTCAACTAAAAGCTCTGCCTTTGAGCTGATAGGGGCATGGATGGCAATGGAACTAGATTTACCTGTTGTTGAACCCGTTTTGGTTAATCTTTCGGCTGATTTCGTGGAAACAGTTAGAAATGGATATAGGGCCGCCTCACAAAGCGTGGGTTTAAATTTTGGTAGTAGGTATCAATCAGGTTTTTCGAACTTACCCCAAATGTCGTACTCGTTTCTGCAAGATCATTTTGAAACAATAAAGCTGATTTATGTTTTCGATTTGTTTATCGCTAATACTGACCGAGGCCATCAACGTGACAATATACAGTCTAATGGCTCGAATCTTTTAATTTATGACCACGAACTTGCCTTTTCATTCTTGCGCATTTTACCCTTTTTACAAAGCAAAACACCTTGGATATTGAATGAAACAGACAAGGATTTGTACCAAAAGCATTTGTTTTTCAAATATCTCAGAGAAATGAGACCCAATCTTACACAACAGGTAGTCATGCTTGAGCGTTTTAATTCTGATTTCTGGGACAAAGTATATTATAACTTACCAGAAGAATGGATTGACGACCAAGTTTCAGAAATTCGACCGTACTTGACGTCAATTATCGAAAATCTTACTTATTTTACCGATTCCCTCAATAATACACTTACCATATGAAGAAGTATCAGTATCAAATTATCAGATATGTTCACGACCACTTCACGGGTGAATATGTGAATGTGGGGGTTGTAGTCTACTCTAAAGATGACCGTTTTCTAGCCAGCTTGTCTACTAGCCGCTACCAGCGAATTACACATTTTTTCCCAGAAGCTAAGGGCCGATGGATCATGAGTGTTTTGGCTAACTTTAACCAGCAAATCCGCAGAATCTCTCTTGAACTCAATGAATTGTTCTCCCCTTCTAACTCTTTAGAAGAAATTACTAATTCAATTTTAATTCGAGATAACGCTGCTATCCAACTAACAGAAACAAGGTTGGCAGTTGATGTAGACCTTGAAGCTGCACTCAATGACTTGTACAATTCTCAAGTAGTGAAATACATGCCTAAAAATGCAAATAATAACACTCTTTTGGATGAAGACGTTTGGCGAATAAAGTATAAGGCATATTTTGAAAAATATGGAATAGACAAACGCTTAAAAACCCACGACTTTAAAGTTCCGAGAGATGTGATTTCATTCCAGAAGTCATGGAAAAATAATATCTGGCATTGCTATGAGCCACTATCATTTGTTTTGCAAGAAAAAGATTCGATTAAAGATAAAGTTTATAAATGGGCGGGTAGATTACAAGGACTTCAGCAATCCAATGAATCATTGCATTTGACATTGATGACTTCAATTTCACCTAAGCACAAAGATCTTATGGCATTTGTGCAGGAATATTTGATTATGAACACAAATATACTCACAGTCGATATCGTAACAGAAGACAATGCCGAAAACCTTGCGAAGGAGATTTGCCGCGAAATGGAGCTTCACGATATGAAGCAATAGGTGTCAATATTATGAACGAAGCGGAAACAAGAGCGGAACTTATTGATCCCAGGCTGAGGGCTTGTGATTGGGGTGTTGTGGAAGGCTCAAAGGTGCTTCGTGAGTTCAATATTACGGCTGGTAGAATTCAAACGGGTGGCCGGGGTAAGCGCGAAATTGCCGATTATGTGTTGGTCTATAAGGGTATCAAATTGGCTGTCGTGGAAGCCAAAAGTGATGTACAGGCGGTGGGTGAGGGCGTTATGCAGGCCAAAATGTACGCCGAAAAGCTTCAATTGGACACTACATACAGCACCAACGGCAAGGAGATTTACCAAATCTGTATGAAATCCGGCTCTGAGGGTCTGGTCGCGGACTTTCTAAGTCCCGAGGAGCTTTGGAATAAAACGTTTGCCGAGCAGAACAGTTGGCGGGAACAATTTGCCAATGTGCCGTTTGAGGATAAAAGTGGAAGCTGGCAATTAAGATATTATCAGGAAATCGCCGTTCAACGTTCTGTTGAAGCCATCGCTCATGGCAAGGACAGAATTCTGCTCACGCTTGCGACCGGAACCGGAAAGACGGCCATAGCTTTTCAAATTGCCTGGAAGTTGTTTCAGACTCGATGGAATCTAAAACGTGATGGTAGCCGCAGACCACGGATTCTGTTTTTAACCGACCGAAATATCCTGGCCGATCAAGCTTATAATGCATTTTCATCGTTTCCGGAAGATGCACTGGTGCGGATAAAACCCAGCGAAATCAAGAAAAAAGGAAAAGTGCCCACCAACGGCAGTATTTTCTTTACCATTTTCCAAACTTTTATGAGTGGCACGGATGCAGAGGGAAAACCGGCACCCTATTTTGGCGAATATCCAGCCGATTATTTCGATTTCATCATCATAGACGAGTGTCACCGTGGCGGAGCAAATGACGAAAGTAATTGGAGAGGCATTTTGGACTATTTCAGTCCTGCCGTGCAGTTGGGATTAACAGCCACTCCAAAGCGAAAAGACAATGTAGATACCTACCGCTATTTTGGAGAGCCTGTTTACATCTATTCACTGAAAGAAGGAATAAACGACGGATTTTTGACGCCATTCAAAGTAAAACGCATCAAAACCACGTTGGATGATTATCTGTATACATCAGACGATACCATTGTAGAAGGTGAAATCGAAGAAGGTAAACTCTATGAAGAAAATGACTTCAATCGCACGATCGAAATTGTAGAACGAGAAGCCAAGCGTGTAAACATCTTTTTAGAAGAAGCCAACCAAAACGAAAAGGCGATCATTTTCTGTGCCAATCAGGGTCACGCAGCGTTGATACGGGATTTGGTAAACCAAAACGCAAAAAGTAAAGATCCGTTTTATTGTGTCCGTGTAACTGCCAATGACGGAGAAGAAGGCGAAAGATTGCTGAGAGAATTTCAGGACAACGAAAAAACAATCCCAACCATTCTGACCACTTCGCAGAAACTTTCCACGGGCGTTGATGCACGAAACATTCGTAACATCGTTTTGCTTCGCCCTGTCAACTCAATGATTGAATTTAAACAAATCGTTGGTCGTGGCACCCGTTTGTTTGATGGCAAAGAGTTTTTTACCATTTACGACTTTGTAGATGCTTACAAACATTTCAGTGACCCTGAATGGGATGGCGA
>DLXM01000223.1 GCA_003448835.1 Bacteroidota bacterium
GTTGCGGCCAAATCTGTTACGACCAATCGGTGTGAGACCCTCTTTATTTTAGTTGATTGATTAATTGCATAAATTTTTGAATACCCGTATGACTAGGCTGTGGGCTAATTGCATTCAAAATACCAATCAATTCTGACTTTAACTCACCTAGCGATAACAAGGATCTACCTTTATGCAACTCATCTACATAAGTTATTAACCAGTGGACTGGGGGATCGCCGATATACTTTACTATCAGGCCCATGCTTTCAATAAAGACCAATTTACGCTGACTAAACGTAATACAATCTTTATGAAGTCTAGATTGAGCTTGAACATGATCGACAAACCCAATCCGATTTGGAAAAGAACGGAACGCCCTAATCCAGTAGTCAAAATCAAATGCTGTTTTTAGGTTAACATTTAATTTCCCTTGCAAAATCAAAAATGTTGATTTAAAGAAAACAGTAGGCTGACAGATGAAACAACCATCTGCAAACTCCTTTAACGGTCGTTCATTCGGCTCTTTAGTTTTGTAGAAATCAATCAAATGCCCATCAACATCGATGTGCTCCGCATGACCATAAAGCATTATCCAATCAGGGTGAGATTTAAATTCAGTGACTGCTCGATTTACTGCACCTGGGGCGTAGAGATCATCCGAATTGAGCCATCCAATGATCTCACCACGACAAATTTTGAAGGCCTTATTTAAGGCATCAGCTGGACCGAAATCAGGCTCAGACTTCCACTTTAATCTTCTATCTGTTTTTGAAATTTCGTTAAGAAAATCAAGTGTTCCGTCTGTTGAGCCAGCATCAAATACGATCAATTCGATAAAATTATAGTCTTGTGAAAGAACACTATGAATCGACTTCCTTATGAACCTTAACTGGTTAAGAGTTGGCATAACTATCGAAACAAGGGGATATTTCTTATCAAAATTTATTACTGATGAAGTCATTGGTTATTATTTAACTACATATTGCCCCAAATTTTTAAATAATCAGATTGTAAAACTTTGAGTGAGTTGTTGTGCGTTTTTTCTGCAATTGTAATAATATAATTGGGTGTAGAGGTGCACCCTAGCTCCTGCCGGACACCTGAAATGTTAGGATCAACAACATCCGTAATCACATCATTACCAAAAGTAAGTGAAACACTCTGATTATTGAATCCATTGTTAGGGCCAAATATTCTCCACATAAGTTCAGGGCTAAATTGATAAAAACCATGTCCTAGAAAGTTGTTAGCCACAGAAACCGACAAAAAAACCCCGCCAATTTTTAGCATTTCTATACAACTTAAAATAGCTCGTGGGAAATTGAATACATGTTCTAAAGTTCCACCATCAAAAATGAAATTGTATTGGTCTTTCAACTTGTTTGGTATAGGTAAGTTTAGATCATGAATAATTGATGCTCCTTCATAATCTGAAAAATCCATAGACATAACTGTGCTTGCGCCAAGCCATAAAAAAAACTGCTCTGAATAATAGCCTTTTAAAACATTATCTGGAGGTGGTTGAATTCCTCTTGATAAAAGATGCTCGGCGACAAGATTATCTTTATTGTATGGATCACCGATTAAGTGCATGCCTTGGCGACCAAGAGTAAGAACATCACTCCCCCTAATGTGATCAATGTTATCGATCAATTTCCTAAAAGCCCATATTTCAATTCCCATGTACTCACCTAAGGACGGTCTAACTTTTTTGAGTTTAAGCGGTTTTTCTATCAATTGCAATTTTCTGATTAAGCAATTTTATCTGCCCAATTGGAATGTGAGAAAACTCAATTTCTCAACCCCGCTATCCTCAGGGAGGATTCTCGAATGAACTGATCCCTTTGGTAGACGGAAAATCAATGGAACCTCAAATTTTTCAGAAAATAGTCGCACATGATCGATCGGCAATGTTGAATATTAATTTCATTTTTTACTAGATTGCATATAGAACTGTTTCAGAAAGAAGCTTGTCATGCTGGCCTATAAAAAACTTATAATCAGATCTGATGTCAAGAATTAATTTAGGAATTAGCCAAAGATCGTTAGGTCTGTGATACAAAGAAATTGCTAAGATTGGCTTTTGAGTCTGAATGACACGGTATGAGCCCCTAATTGCATCAATCTCGGCACCCTCAATATCCATTTTTATAAATGAAACATTACAGTTCTCAGGTAAAAATGTATCGAGTTTAACAAGGTCTGTTCCAGATTCTTCTGTAAAGTTTATATTCACTTTGGATGCAATTCCATTACCTGAAACTGATGCTTTTGTATTTGTTGACCATAGACCTGCATTTATATATTTGATCTCGGGATTGATATTATCCTTAAATTTCGTGTAATTTCTTTCATCAAACTCGAATGAATAAATTGACTCAGCTTTTTCACAAATTTTTCTTAAAATTTCCGATTCTTTTCCATCATATGAACCTGCATCTATTACTACTCCCGTCATTGAAGAAAAATCAATGACGGGATGTTGGTAAATAGGATATTTACTTACATTAATAAAAGAAAGCAAGCCAGTATATCTAGCAAAGAGTATCGATGATAAGTTAGCAATAGAATCAGGATCCGATATTGATTTAAACAGCGCAGCTATATTCTTTGAATCCTCTTCGTTGTATATATATTCAATTTTTTTAGGATCAATAGCATAAGACGTCATATCAATGATATTGTATATGTATGAATCAACAAGGCTCTTTGCAAGCGGACAATTATGACTTGTAGAAAGCACAACCAAATCATCAACAGCATCAACCGTCGCAGTAAAATCCTGAAATGAAATGCATTTAAATTTTGAATACTCCCATTGAACTGGATCACCAACAACAATAGGAGCATGACCAAATTTATCGATTAATTCGGATACAAAAAACGCTAACCATCTTTTACCTTGTGGAGCCCAATGGGGTGATTCGGTTACAAATACATACTTATTTTTCTTTGCAGCTAGTGAAGATTGGACTCGGTCAAAAAAGGAAATAAGAGGAATATTATTGTTAATCATTAAAATATCAATGGAAAAATAATTTATTGAAATTAAGGAAGTTCTGAATAAGTCACAGAATTCATAGAACTCAAGAGAATGGTAAAGATCAGAATTTAATTGCTAAGTAAGTTGAATCGATTATAAGCCAACTCGTAGACTTCCCTGTCAAGGCTACAAATCAGAAATAGAGATTTCCTGTTTAAAAAATCGTGACATGAACATTGTGGGTGGCACACGCCCGAGTGACTCATGCGGTCTGAATTCATTGTAATCCATCACCCATTCGTCGGTTGCTGCCCGTACCTCTGAGAGCGTGTTAAACAGATTGGCATCCAGGACTTCTTCCCGGTAACTCTTGTTGAATCGCTCAATAAATGCATTCTGATTGGGTTTGCCAGGCTGAATGAAGCGTAGCTCAATGCCATGCTCTTGTGCCCAGTCATCTCGACTGGACAAACCAAAGGCTGTGCCGGTCTGGTGAGTATCCGTTTCTTGGTTCTGCGCTTCATGTTCAACCTCATTTCGCAGTACACCCGATGCACACGCTTATGATTAAAGCGATATCCATCGAGACGCATCCGATCAAAGCACTTCCAAAAGCC
>DLXM01000281.1 GCA_003448835.1 Bacteroidota bacterium
GCATCACCACGGCGAGTTTAAAGCTGTCACTGTAAAACGGTTGCGTTTTGACTACTGTATTGTTCATCGGTTGATTCCTTATAATGTGTCAACCTATATCAGTATAAGACCGAGTGAAGGAGTGAAGAAGGAGAATCGTAAGCCAAACACAAGTGCTGTAAGCACGAAGTCTTTGGGTGCAGATCGTGGCAACGCGAGCTGATAAGGAAAGAAGGAGTAGCTTATTTAGGAGCAGTTTTGGAAGCCCGAAATGACTTGTAAAAGTAATTCGCAATTGGACCGAATACTATCAACATAAATGTAACCAGTGACCAGACGCCAAGCCCATCTGCTTCGCCATGAGCGATTTTCATGGTCATTATAATGATGAAAGTAATTAAAAATACGACACTTAGATTGATGTATCTGATCAATTTTGTGGCTAAAGTATATTGATATCGGGCATTTTCAGGTGTGATTTTAACCGGATAATTGAAAATATGGGGAACCCTGTTCAGTAGTGACATCATCCCAAAAACAAAAGTCATCACGAATCCTAAAATGATTATCGTCGCTTTATTTCCGTAACTATACGGCTCTCCACTTGCACCAAAATGTACTGGAATTGTATCAGGTAGTGCCGAATAATTCATCACAATTGTAACCCAAACAAAAATTAACGTTATCCAGCTGATGATTTCGATCAGTTTGTCGGCTTTAGATAGTTCTATGGTAATTTTAGGATTGGGCATATTTTGGGGTGAAGGGGTGAAGGGAAGGAAAAACACGAGCATTGCAAATGCGAAGTCTTTTGACGTACATCGTGAGCAACGCGAGCGAAAAAGTGAAGGGGTGAAAAAGTGAAGGAGTGAAATTAATCAGCAATTGATTCGACGTATGTTTTAAAGTTATTAAATATGTACGTTCTAAATAAATAATGCAACTGGGATGATTTTAATCCTTATTGAAATCCGAAGATAAAAGGAAATAAGAATATGACAATCATTACCCACCCAACATAGATGGTTAGAAATGACGCAATGCATTCGCCTACTTTACTAATATCCTGTCGGACTTGAACAGCTTTAAAAAGTCTGAACGTAACCATTAGTAGGTTCGATAAAATCAAAATGTTTCCACCAAGTACTGCCATTCTGTTGGGAGTAATACCCCATTCCGCAATTCTAAAAACAATGGCAGATAACGCGATTCCATTAATCAAGATGGTCAAAACTGATAAAACCAAGAGCAATACTAACCCTAATTTTCGCTCCGGATTTTTTGAAATCTCGGATATTGAAAATAATATAATGGCCAAAACTCCGATCAGTAATCCATTAAATACCAGAAGAAAATCTCGATCATTATATGGATCTTTACCGGTGTAAAATACTGCTATTAAGTAGGTGATCAACATCACTATAACCAATGGTGTGAATACTCTGGCTATGATCGGGGAGACTTTGTTTACTAACTGTGGATTTGTCTGTACCAGAAATGCACCGACGATTGGAGATGCTGCCAAACCATAAATCGCAATATTGTCAAAGTAAAATTGTGCGATACTGAGATCAATCAATTCAAAAAGGCCTATTGTAATGGCTGTTAATAGTCCACCGGCGAGCAAAATGATGGTTGTCATAACTAATAAATCACCATTGAAAGTCAGAAAATCTAATCTTTTGCGGACATCATTAACTCGATTTCCAACAAATGAAAATCCAAAAATTGCCCACAAAAAGAGCAGTAGATGAATACAAGCCAGAATTAGAGTGTCACTGGATGGATTATCAGGCAATAAATTGATGTAAATGACCGAAATGATAATGGATACTGCAACGATCGTCATCCCCTTTATATCTAATTTTTGTTTCCATGCAAAATAGACGGCCAGCATTGGAAAAAATATGAACGAAAGATTTCGCGGATAAAAATACTCGGGATTGAGTGAAAATATATCCGGGAGTTTTGCAATGATTCCAGCAATCAATGATATAACAATTACAAAAAGGAGTTCATTTTTTGATCCCCATGAAATGGAATCTTGCTCATAGTTCAATCTCTCATTCCAGAATTGCGCAACCGGGTTATCATGAATTTCCGGATACAACTTTTCAAATTCGACTTTGAAAGTAGCTTTGTTGTCCCGATACAATTTTTCAAGTTGATGTGGATTTTGAAGATTATTGACGATTTCTTCTTTCATGTATTCAATCTAACTAAATGGTGAGCAATCAGTTAAAACTCAAAGATCATAACGTTAACGACATTTAAAAAAGTACGAACAAAAAGGAGTATTTCAACATGAATTAACAACTAAATCAATCCATCCAACAGAAAAAAATATCAGTTTTAAAAGTTTGAAAAAAGCACTCTGACAGAGTCTTGGATACCGATAATCTTTGATTTGGAGACTTTAGTATTGTAAATTGCAGGGATATTATTAATAAAACAAATGCTCAATGGAACCAAAAAATCTTCCAACTACATCATACAATACGAATAGCGATACCAGCTCAAATAACGGCAATAATTCAAATAGCGAAAGCAAATGTCCGTTTACTGGCGGATCTCAAAAACAAATCCTCAGATCTGGACCAACCAATCGAGACTGGTGGCCAAACCAACTTCAACTAAATATTTTACGTCAACACTCATCCCTCACAGATCCGATGGATGAAGGATTCAATTATGCCGAAGAGTTTAAATCTCTGGACTTGAATGCAGTCAAGCAGGATCTTTTTGATCTTATGACCGATTCTCAGGAATGGTGGCCGGCTGATTNNTCCGTATGGCATGGCACAGCGCCGGAACCTATCGAATTGCTGATGGTCGTGGTGGTGCGAGCTCAGGTACACAACGATTTGCTCCTTTGAATAGCTGGCCTGATAATGCGAACCTCGATAAAGCACGTTTGTTATTATGGCCAATCAAACAAAAATATGGTAAAAAGATTTCCTGGGCCGATCTGATGATTTTGGCCGGAAACTGCGCAATTGAATCGATGGGATTAAAACCATTTGGTTTTGCCGGTGGACGCGAGGATGTTTGGGAACCGGAGCAGGATATTTACTGGGGATCTGAGGGTAAATGGCTTGAAGATAAACGGTACACCGGTGACCGTGAACTTGAAAATCCGCTTGCAGCTGTCCAGATGGGATTGATTTATGTGAATC
>DLXM01000282.1 GCA_003448835.1 Bacteroidota bacterium
GCTGCGTTCATCCGGTGGAGTTAACGCAAGTTCAATCTCACCTCGTCCATTTTGTATTTCTCTGGTATAGAATAAAACGACATCATCAGGTATAATTTCTTTAACAATGGTATCTAATTCGTCCATGTATTGATTCACTATAGAGATATTTGTGCCTGAATCCATATTCATACTTACTCTTATCTCGTCAGACTCGGTTTCGGGAGTCAATTCCATCGGAATCGTTTGAAATCCTAAATATGCCAATATTAACAAACCACCAGTTACTCCAACTACAACAGATTTTTTTTCCAGCACACTAGCAACAACACGACCATATCGATTTTCGAGACGGTCAAAAAATCGTTGATATCTGCTTCTGTCTGATTCTTTGTCACTTAGCGGTTTGATTGACAAAAACTGACTTGATAACATTGGTACTAATGTCAATGCCACAAAAAGTGAACAGACCAATGAGAAAACTACAACCAGTGCAAGTTGCTGAAACATCACACCGGTTATCGTATTCATGAATACTACCGGTAGGAAAATTACTGAAGTAGTCAGGGTAGAAGCGATAACAGCGCCAGTGACTTCCCGGGCACCTTCATTAGCCGCCTCTTTACGTTTCATGCCATGCTGACGCTTCCGCACAATATTCTCGAGTACTACAATTGCGTTATCAACAATCAACCCAACTCCAAGAGCGAGTCCCCCAAAGCTCATTTGATTTAGAGTGAGTCCGTTGAAATACAATAGTGCAAAAGTCGCTATAATCGAAATCGGAATTGAAATACCAATAATCATGGTGGTAGACCCGTTTCGAAGGAAAGCAAAGAGTACAATAATTGCTAAAATACCACCCCAAACAGCTGAGTTTCGAACGTTATCTATTGAATCCTGAATGAACTCACTTTGATCCCGCATCACAAGAAGATTTACATCATCACGGACACTATTCAATCGATTTGCTTCAGCACGAATTGCGGCAGCAACATCTACTGTATTCGCTCCCGACTGTTTACGGATGCCAAAACGAATCATTGGGAGCCCATCAACTTCAATAAATCGATTCAGATCTTCGAAGTCAAATGTTACGGTTGCAACATCTTTTACTCGAATCGGAGCGCCTTCGACTACCGTAATTATAGTATTCCCAATTTGCTCTACATCCGAATATTCACCCATTGTGCGGACATATAGATCGGCCAATCCGTCTTTTACATTCCCCCCCGGGAGGTTTGCATTTTCACGATTGATAGCAGAAATTACATCCTGAGCAGTAATTCCACTGGATGACATTCTGTCGCGAAGCATGTCGATTCGAATTTCACTATAGACTCCACCCCAAACGTCTATTGACCCTACACCGGGAATTTGTTCAAAATACTTTGAGAGGTCCTGTTCAATTATTTGAGTGACTTCGGCCATGTCGCGCTCTGAACGTACACCAATCATAACAATAGGTGAGTCGTTTGGATCAAATTTCCAGATTCCCGGAGGATCTACCTCGTCGGGAAGAGATCTTCGAAGGCGGTCTAATGCAGCACGTAAATCATTACTGGCCTCATCAAGACTTACACCCTGAGCAAAATTCAACGTTACACGTGTATTCCCTTCACTTGACCTGGATGTGATTTTTTCCACATTTGGAACCGTAGCTATTGCATTTTCAACTTGCTCGGTTACAATTTTTTCCATTTCCTCAGGTCCAACATTGCTGTAGTTTACCCAAACGGTTAACTGAGGAAATTCAATAGGAGGTAGCAAATCAACCGGTAGAAAACGAAATCCGATTGTTCCCAACGTAATGATGATCAAAAAGACCATCGTCGTTGCTATGGGGCGTTTGATGGATGTACCTGTTAATGACACGACTTTTTCTCCATTATGTTGAAAATTTTAGACGCCTTAGGTGGCGAAAATGACTTACAATCCGGTTTGTTGACTGTTTCTTTGTTGAATGATTTTAATCAGGTCACGGCTCTGCATCTGTTGCAGATTCAGAATGTGATCCCATTCAACCATTTTTACCCGGGTCATGTTCCCTCCATCGACAAGAAGATTGTGTCCGAGTGTCACAATGTGAGTTTGTGGTTCAATGCCCCGAACCGCGGTGACTTCTCTTCCGCGAGCTACGATTTCGATTCTTCTGAATTCTACAGCTGTTGGACCAACAATTTGCGGTGTTTGACCGTCATCGTCTGATGCGAAATTTAATTCCTGGTTTAAGGATGGAGTTATAAAAATGCCTTCAAAACCCTCACGTGGATGTCGATAAATAGCATTATTGGGGACAAGTGTAGCTTGATCGGAATCACCATAAAAAATATCAGCAGATACATACATTCCGGGTCGGAGGAGTCCGCCATCGTTATTGATTTCGATTTCAGCAGTTGCAGTGTGAGAAACCGGATTCAAAAACGGAGAAATGCGGGTCACATTTGCGAACATCACAGTATCTTGTTGTATTGGTGTAGTTAATTGGACTCTCATGCCTTCACGGATACGTGATAACATCCCTTCAGTTAACGAAACTTCGACTTTCATGCTAGATAGGTCACCAATTGTGAAAACGCGTGTACCAGTTGTTACGAATTGGCCTATTTCAGCGTTTCGCTCACCAACTATCCCCGAGATTGGTGCTTTTATGACCATTTTATTCAGCGTATTTCTACGTTCTTCAACTACTGATTGAGCCTGAGCTTCTTGTGCAACGCTCAAATTATAGGAAGCTCTAGCGGCCATTACTTCCGCTTGAAGTTCTTCCAGTTCAGCCTGGCTTTGTAAATTACGTTCGGCCAATTGTGAGATTCGGCGAAGTTGGTTTTCTTGCTGATTAAGTCTGGCCTGGGCTTGTTCAACCTGCGCATTTGCAATTCTAAGGTTTGCTTCTGCCTGGTTTAATTGTTCAGCGGCTTCAATGTCCCTGAGACGTATTAAATGTTGTCCACGAGTGACCCGATCACCGTTGTTCACTAGAACCTGCATAACAGGAGCACCAATTTCCGGAAAAATTTCGGATTGATTTTTAGCTTTTACGGATCCACTTAACCGTTCTTCAAGTGGGAGTGAACCAAATTGAGCTGTAACAGCTTCTACGGTTGGGACCGGGGCTTGTCTGCGACCATTTTCGTTTGAATCTTCATTCTCTGATGAGCAAGCAACAAAAGTAATTAATAATAATGAGTATATAGCGATGTAGCGCACGTTGATTGTTCCTGTATTAATAGTTGTCTTCAAATTAATCAATAACGACCCTAAATAGTTTCCGACGTGTGTAAAAAGGGGTTAAATCGTAATAAATCGGACGAGAATTAACTAAATTCGATGCAAGAAAATCAAAAAACACTCATGAAAAATTAAAATTTATTATCGTCTTGGTCTAACTTATATTAGAATGATTTTATAATCGTGTAATTTGTACTTAATCTTAGATGAATTTGTTGATATTTTATTGTCAATACTTTTATTATCAGTTTTCGTACTGTTGTTATTAGAAAGCTTTAAGTTTTTTATAGAAGTCAATTTTAGAGTTATCCAAACAATTAAAGTTTAATGTTAGAATCCAAACGCCTGCTTATTGTCGAGGACGAACGAATCGTTGCGTTGGATTTACGCCGAAGGCTTGAAAAGCTGGGTCATGTGGTAGTAGATCACGTTGTTAGTGGCGATGCCGCAATTTCATCTGCAGCTGAACATCACCCGGATCTGATTTTGATGGATATTCGAATTGAAGGTCCGATTGATGGGATTGATACTGCTGCCAAGATCAGGCAAAAGCTACATATCCCACATATCTTTCTCACTGCTCACAGTGACGAAGCTACTATAGAACGAGCCAAAAAGACCGATCCTGATGGCTACATTCTTAAGCCGTTTACCGACCGTGATATTTCGCTGAATATTCAAATTGCGGATCAAAAAGCCATATTTCGAAATGAATTACGCCTAAGTGAACTTAAATTCAGATCATTAGTTCAAAATAGTTCAGATATCATCATCGAAGTGAATCAAGGTGGACAAATATTATATGCAAGCCCACCATTGGAACGAATTTTAGGGTATAATCCAGATTTATTGGTTGGGACTTCTTTAGCCGGTATTGTTGAAAAGCAAGATGTTTCAGGACTCAACAAACTGTTTGAACAATGTGGATTCATCCCTGTTTTTGATACTGAGGATGTATACTTTGATGACATTAAAACTATGGTATCAGGCGGACAAATTCCAAAATCTGAGCTTCGTTTTACACATGCCGAAAAAGGTTGGTTGTATATGGAGGTACTTGCTTCCAAAACACAAAATGATGAAATGCCGGTTACATTAGTCTTAAATGTTCGTGATATTTCAGAGCGTAAACGATTTGAAACAGAATTGATGCAGGCAAAAATTAAGGCAGAAGAAATGAACCGCCTCAAATCTGTCTTTTTATCTAACATCAGCCACGAATTGAGAACGCCTTTAACCGGGATCCTGGGTTTTGCATCAATATTAGAGACTGAACTTGATGGTGAACAACTGGATATGGCACAAAGTATAACAAAAAGTGGGAATAGATTATTAGAGACCATGGAATCGGTGATGGATCTGGCACTGATGGAGTCGAATAAAATAGATGTTGAATTTTCAGATGTCGTAGTTTCGGATGTTGTTCAACAAATTGTGCGGATGTTGACCGGAGTGGCATTTGAAAAGAATCTGCGAATAAAAGTTATAGCTCGTAACGAGCCCAAATCAGTTGAAACAGACCGTAGATTATTAGCTCAGGTTTTGCATAATATTGTATCGAATGCCATCAAATTCACAGAAAAAGGTGGAGTTCAAATTACCATTGATCAAACGGTTGAACAATATGGTGGTGATAGACATTCGTTTGTGCTAATTCATATCAAAGATACCGGAATCGGAATTAACGAGGATTTTATCCCATACATATTTGATGAATTCAAACAAGAAAGTACTGGAAATACCAGAAAATATGAGGGGACCGGTCTTGGCTTATCCATTGCTAAACGTATGATAACGTTGTTAAATGGCGATATTACAGTCCAAAGCAAACCAGGACATGGGACAACATTTACGATTAAACTCCCATTTTAATCTGATTTTGCACTCCCGTTTGGTCTATGTTGTATACTATTCAGTCAAAGAAGGCAACTTTTCATTAAAATTAGACATAAATCTGGTTCACAAAGCTGAACCGAAGCTACATTTCTTGACTTTTTAGCTATACTCAGTTGTAAAAATGAGTAAAATTTGCTCTCTGTTAAATGCCGTCTCAAACCCCATTAACTGATTGTCATTCAATTCAGTATTTAAAATGACGAACTTTCGTTTACATATACTTGATTAAAATAAAATCAAATTCACGAAACTTTTCTCAATTTCATTGTGGTTAGTGTGCTTAACTGATACTTGTGAAATTTGATACGTCACTTTTCAATTTCACATAAAAAACTATCCGTTTATTCATCCAACCAACTAATATGGAGTTTCTAATGAGATTTTTTGACAAATTTTCGAGTCGGTTTGTTGCCATTCTTGCAATAGTCGCAATTCCAGTCATATCACAAGCGCAAAGTGCGTATTTACAAGTTATACATAATGCAGCTGATCCGGGAGCCGCTTTAGTAGACGTATACGTAAATGGAGCTCTTGCTCTTGATGATTTTGCATTTCGCACCGCAACCCCATTTATTGAACTGCCCGCGGGCGTAGACATTGATGTAACCGTTGCACCACCAACTTCTGCTTCTGTGGCAGATGGAATCGCAACGTTTACTGTAAACCTTGCTGCCAATACTAACTATATCGCAGTTGCAAACGGTGTTTTGGATCCATCAGCTTTTGCAGCAAATCCAGACGGTGTTTCAACTGCTTTTGGACTCATTATAATACCGGATGCACGTCAGTCAGCTGAAAATGGTACTGAAGTAGATTTTGCTGTACTTCATGGTGCTACCGATGCCCCTGCTGTGGATGTACGTTTAGCGGATGGCGGTGCGGTTCTGGTCCCTGATGCAGCATATTCGGATTTCAGTGGCTACATCAGTGTTCCACCAGCCTCCTATAATGTTGATATCACATTACCAGGGGATGCTAATGCAGTTGTTGCATCGTATGATGTCGATGTAACTTCACTGCAAGGTGGTTCTGCATTACTATTGGCTTCAGGATTCCTCTCACCAGCAGCTAACAATAGTGGTGAAGCATTTGGAGTTCTTGTGGTACTTGCAGATGGAACTGCATTTTTAGCTCCTACCAGTACCAGTATTGATGAAAACCTCGGTGGAGTACCGAACGAATTTGAGTTAAAAGGTAACTATCCAAATCCATTTAACCCTACTACAAACATTCAATACAGCGTTCCATCTAATGCAGATGTTCGTTTAGCTGTCTATGATATGCTCGGACGCGAAGTTGCAGTGTTAGTAAACGGAATTCGAGCTGCCGGAAACTACAGTGTTAATTTTGATGCGACCAATCTAAGCAGTGGAACGTATTTGTACCGACTTCAATCCGGAAATTTTGTCCAGACTCAAAAAATGATGCTGGTTAAATAACCACCTCTATTATTTCCCATCCTTCATATCTCAATAGATATGTTGTTAGTAAAAAGTCGGTGCCTGATACGCATCGGCTTTTTTATTTTTCAGCCCTGCCATCCCGGACTTTATACAAATAACGAAGCATGTTTTTGTATGCTTCTGAAATTTTCACACCACGTCTCGCCATTACAATTTCAGCGGTTTCAATAGCTTTTTCGAAATCGAAAACATCGACCGAAGTGTCTGTTACCCAAGCGTATGAAGGAATATATTTTGGAGGGAAATTATTAGTCAGAATACTGCTACTCACACCGCAGACAGTGCCAGAATTTAGCATCGAATTGATAGCCGTTTTGGAGTGATCTGCCATGAAAAGTCCACAAAACTGCAATCCGGAATCTTTCAATTCGCCGGACTCCCAATCGTAAACTTTAACTGAGCTATAATTATTTTTCAGATTAGAGTTGTTAGTGTCGGCACCGATGTTTACCCACTCGCCAATGAGTGAATTTCCGATGTAACCATCATGTGCTTTATTCGAATAACTTTGAAATATTACGGTACTAACTTCACCACCAAGTTTACAATGTGGACCTGCTGTTGTACCTCCATAAATTTTTGCACCCATTCGCACGGTACTATTTTCACAGATTGCAACGGGCCCTTTTATGAGTGCTCCTGCCATGATATGAGCACCTGCACCAATATAAATTGGTCCTTCGCTGGCATCCAAAACTATTCCGGGATCAAGTTTCGCACCGGAACCAACATATACATCATCGGCATTTACATAGAAGAAATTTTTTAGAGGCCAATGGTTTAAAGTGCGAGTAGGACGTAAAAGACGAATGTCGGATTCGATTTGTGATGCATTATGATGAAATAAATCCCAGGGATGATCCAGAAGTAATCCACAAGTTGATTCTATGTATTCTACATGATCGAATTCAATAGCTTGCATTGGATAAAAGGCGCCACCATTATTCAAATGGGATTCAAATCCGTGCATCCATTTTTGTTGTTTTTCAAATTCTTTGATGGTTTGACTTCCACCCAGTCGGATTACTACGTNNACGGGTACACCACAACATGTTAATCCTTGACCGGATTTAAGCGAAGATACTTCATTGGCAATCTTATAATGGGGCACAAATCGGGAGTTGATCCAGATATAATCCTCACCGGCACGTGGTTTTTCTGATTCGAAAATATCTTTTAACCAGGGGCGTAGGGTTCGTGTGGCATGATGAATATCCAAAATATATTCCCATTTTTCGGCAAGTGTGAGAATACCCATGCGCATTTGATCGAGTGGTCTGGTTAATGCCAGTGGGTAAAATCGAACGACTTTCTGGTCTTCGAAAAAACAGAGGTGAACTCCCATCAATAATTTCCAACTAAAAATTCAATAACGCTCTTTTGATGGGTTAATGATATGCGAAATATCGCTTAGTGTAATCAGTATATTTACGTAAAAATATGCTTAAGTGTAGTTTTTGTTGTTGTATGTTTTAAAATCACCTACTTTTCTACGTTCTAAAGAAAGAATAGATTTCTTAATCAGGAGTGATGAGAGATTATTTTATAGAAGTGATTACATGGTAACTATCTCATGTATCACAATTGAAACATTATTGAGAGAATTTTATGTGTGGAATTGTTGGTTACATTGGTGAGAGACCCGCTAAAGAAATTATTATAAAAGGGTTGAAAAGACTCGAATACCGTGGATACGACTCAGCCGGAATCGCCCAGATAAACGGATCGCTGGATATTAGAAAAGCGAAAGGCAAGGTAGCAATACTGGAAGAGTTGCTTAAGATAAATCCTACTAATTCTACGCTTGCTGTTGGGCATACCCGATGGGCTACCCATGGTGAACCAAATGATGTGAATGCACATCCACACACTGGTGGACAAAGAAAATTTGCTTTGGTTCATAACGGAATCATCGAAAATTACGATGTTTTGCGTGCTGAATTATCCAAAAAAGGACATGTTTTTGCAGGAGAGACAGATACAGAGGTGCTGGCACATCTTATTGAAGAGATTGATAAGGTGATTGAAGGGGACTTTGTAGATGCCGTCCAGCAGGCACTGCAGCAAGTCATTGGTACTTATGGGATTGTTATCGTTCATAACGATTTTCCGGATATGTTGATTTGCGCCAAAAAAGGGTCCCCTTTACTTATTGGAGTAGGAGATGGCGAATATTTTGTGGCCTCCGACGCATCACCAATTGTGGAATACACACAAAATGTAGTGTATCTGGATGATGATGAAATCGCTGTTCTCCATCGGAGTGGGTACAAAGTCATGACTACACGCAATGTGCCGATTCACAAGGACGTTCATCAAATTGCACTAAGTCTTGAGCAAATCGAAAAGGGTGGATTCCCACATTTTATGTTGAAGGAAATTTTTGAGCAACCTCGGGCGATTGCTGATTGTATGCGTGGTCGTCTGGTTTTGGATGAAAACAGGGTAGTACTTGGTGGATTAACTCAAGTAATGGATAAATTGCTGGCTGCACGTCGGATTATCATAGCTGCATGCGGGACGAGTTGGCATTCTGGTCTTGTGGGACAATATTTAATCGAATCATTGGCACGGATTCCTGTTGAGGTGGAATACGCGTCTGAGTTTCGGTATGCCAATCCGCTTATTGATGATCAGGATGTACTCATAGTAATTTCTCAGAGTGGTGAGACTGCTGATACGTTAGCTGCTCTCCGTGAAGCCAGAGAACGTGGAGCCACTGTAATAGGAATATGTAACGTTGTTGGATCTACTATTGCGCGAGAAACTGATGCCGGGGTTTATAGTCATGCCGGACCGGAAATTGGGGTGGCATCCACAAAAGCATTTACGGCTCAGGTTACTGTCTTAACGATGATTGCCATCCATTTGGCTCAATATAGAAAGACGTTACCTGAGCAAGAGATAGCGGGATTGATACATGATTTGCATAATATCCCTTCGAAAATTGCTGAAATCTTAAAGCAAAACGATCATATCAAAGAGATTGCCAAGATTTTTACGTATGCACCTAATTTTCTGTACTTAGGACGTAGTTTTAATTTTCCGGTGGCACTTGAGGGGGCGTTAAAGCTAAAGGAAATCAGTTATATTCATGCCGAAGGATATCCTGCCGCTGAAATGAAACATGGTCCGATTGCACTGATTGATCAGCACATGCCGGTGGTTGTGTTGGCTACATCAGATCATACGAATGAAAAGATGATCAGTAATATTGAGGAGGTTCGGGCACGAAAGGGGCGTATTATTTCTGTTACTACTACCAATAATGAGGCAGTTGCTAGATTGTCGGAGTTCACGATTACGGTTCCCGAGACCCGCGACTGTTTAACGCCATTATTAACAGTGATTCCGTTGCAGTTGTTGTCGTATTATATCGCGATTAATCGTAAGTGTGATGTAGATCAACCGAGGAATTTGGCGAAAAGTGTAACTGTCGAATAGGGGTCGCTCGGTGTTGCAGATTTGGCACTACGAAATTTTAACATTTCGTGCCAAAGGGCACTTCATTAAATTTCTGAGGCGCCAAATCTGCCACACCTCGCTCCTGGGGTTTGGGCACTGCGGAGGCGTTGGGGGTTTCTCTGCTGAGCCACGAAAAAATAGGCGCCACATTTACAACACCCTGCTTCTGAGGTTTGGGCTTTTTCGGAGTGAAACGAAGAAAATCTCAGTGTCAATTTTGAATACCCGAGCGACCCCTATTTTGGGAGACGGTATAACGAATAATTCAATTCCGATTCAATCAGATTTCCTTGCTGATCCGCCAACCTAATTACACGCTCAGTGGCTTCAATGAAAATCCCCGGTTGATCTTTTTCGTCTTTAAGCAATAGAAATGTGGGTTGATCCTGTTCATTTTTTGCTGTTCTCCAGGCACCAGACTCCCAAAAAACCTGATCCCCCTCACGCGTAGATTTATAGGTTTGTTTTAATACATATCTGCGACGACCCGATGCCGGATCATTCAACAACCTTAATTCAGTGTCAATCCCGGCACAGTCTGCACAAGGCAATGTACCAGTATAAATTCCGTAAATCTCGAAGCCATTTGGGTCTTCAATTTCATCGCGACTCATTTCATAACTTAAATCGGGTATTAAGTTAGGTTCTTTTATTTCACCTGACCGCCCAGTTTCTTCATCAATTCGACCATCTGGTGTCATATCCTGACCTATTGTCGCAGGATCCCGATATAAATCCTCAGGTGTTGGCTTCTCTACCGTTTCTGCCCCTCGGTTATTTTCCAGATATAGAATCCCTGCAACAATTATAATCATTGCTATGAGTACGAGATATCCAATTTTTGCCTTATCCATTACCTAAATCCTATTTGCTCTGAAAACAACTTCACTACTATCATCAAACATACCGAAAACGGTTCTATGACTTGCGTTCGTGTTTGAGAAACAAAACTTTTTAAAAAAATGCCAAACATTTTGATTGTTCCCCTGAGTTTTCAGATACATAATAAATGTACTCAGGATTCAATCGGATCAATTCTGAGTTGTCGGGCTGGATTTCCCACGACGACTGCACCATCCTGAACATCATCCAAAACAACTGCTCCTGCACCGATTGTGCACCAGTTTCCTACCTTTACTCCCTGAATTATGACAGATGCTGCACCAATATATGAGCCCTCGCCAATCTGAACACCTCCACATAGTGTTGCATTGGGAGCCACATGTACAAAGTCTCCGATCCGACATTCATGATCTATACATGCGCTTGTGTTTATTATGGCGTGCCGGCCAACTGTGGTATGGGCGTTCAGAATTGCCCCTGCCATTACTACTGACCCGACCCCGATTTGAACACTCGGTGCGACGATTGATTTGGGGTGAACCGCGGTCGCGTAAACTGCATCATAGCGTGCGGCCACCTTTTTTCGATTCTTGTTCACTCCAATTGAAATAATCATTTTATCTTCATTGGAGATATCTAAATCTTTTGACAATTGCACCGAAAGACCTCCATGGACCTCACCATTAGGGTTATCATCGATGTAGCGATCGATTTTTTGACCCAAATGTTCCAGGATGTCTTGAATGACGAGTCCATGACCCGAAGCTCCAAATAAGTAAAACATAGTAGTTGTTATGGGGTTGAAATCCACAAAAATTGATCAAAATCTTGATTTAATGACTCAATTAAGCCTTTTGAAGATATCCAAAACTACTAAAACCCACTTGCACTCGTTTAGGATGGTTTTCATGTCGCCAAAAATCAAGATTTATGCACTTGTAAGATACATATCTGAATATATACATCCTGATTAAAATCTTTTCATAAACCAGAATATTTTGACAAAGAGTGTCAATTGCGGTAGGAAATACTTGTTCGGGATGTGGAATTTTCAGACATTATATATGTACAAAATATGTGTANNGGCAGTAGTTAAACCCTGAATCCTTCAAAAGATGATATTTTTCCGCCATGATTTAAACAATAGCAATCAACAATGAATCTCGCTTATGACCTAAATAGAAATGTGCATCGTATCACGTTGTATAACACCGTGGCAGCCGATCAACAGCATGTCAGTGTGCGTCCGCGACTGTATCTGCATTTGGATATGAATTGTTTTTATGCTCAGGTGGAGCAAGTTTCGTATGGACTGTTCGGGTTACCCATTATTGTTGGAGGATGGCGCAAGGAGGATGGAACGGCTCGCGGTATTGTGGCGACATCCAGCTATGAGGCTCGAAAATTGGGTATCAAAACGGCGATGAGCGCTTTTGAAGCCACTCAGATTTGTCCATATATCGTGTTTATGCAGGTTCACTATGAGAAATATCAGGCTATATCGAAGGATATCCGCACGATTTTAGAACGGTATTCTCCTGATGTGGAAGGGTATTCGATGGATGAATTTTTTCTGGATATCACGTTTTTGCTTCGGCGTCCGCGTGCCGAAATCGAGGCGTTGGCAATGCGTTTGAAAAATGAAGTTTATGAAAGTACCGGACTTATTTGCTCGGTGGGCATTTCGTATTCGAAAACATACGCGAAGCTGGCGTCAGATTTGCAAAAACCGAACGGGCTCACATGCGTGTTCGATGAAAATGATGCCCGACATAAATTGTATCCATTACCGCTCAAAGAAGTTTGGGGTATCGGAAGCCGGCGGTTTGTGAAGTTGCAGTCTCGTGGGCTGCAGACTATCGGCGATGCTATTGACCGTGGATCGGGTCCGTTTCGGGAGCTTTTTGGCGAGTATTTTGGAAAAATGTTGTTTGAAACAGTGACCGGACAAGATCGGGCCAAGGTCAGTGATACTTCATTGCACACTCCCAAAGAAATCAGTTATATGCATACCTTTTCGGATTGGAGTGATGATCCACTGGCTATTGAGGGCGAGATTTCGAAGGCAGTAAGCCAGTTATGTTATCGTATGCGTGGATATAAACGCAAAGCCACCAAGTATGCGGGGTATATCCGGTTTCAGGATGTCGACTGGAAGGGAATTTCGTTTGTGTTCAACACGCCGGGTGAGACCAATCTGGATGATTATGTACTGGGTGGATGCCTGGAAATTGCCATGCCACTGCTCCATAAATTTTTGCAGGAAGGGCACAAGATCAGGGGTATCGGTCTACACACGATCGCTTTGACGGAAGGGATGCAGTTGAATCTTTTTTTTCGTGAGGATGAAAAGATTTCCGGATTATATCAGGCAATTGACCATATCAATAATAAGTTTGGTCTCGAGACTATTCTTCCGGCGGCGAAACAACATGACGTAAAAGGGAAAACTCATTTTTTCGAGAGATAATTGTATATGCAACACGCCGAACCAGAAAAAATCAATGTGATTGCGTCTTTTGCGGGTTTTACCACTCCAAAGCAGAAGAATCGAATTGTCCCACATCGGTTTTTGACGCGAAAAGGAGAGACTCACGTGATTGTGAATGTCCGCCGTACCTACACCGAGCGGGTTGGAGATAGCCAGCATGTCCATTTTGTGGTGCAAACGCAGGAGGGACGAATGTTCGATATCGTGTACGATAGTAAACAGATTACCTGGTTTTCGGTGCTGGAGGTGGAGTAAGGGCGTGAAGGAGGGAAGGAGTGAAGGAGTGAATGGGAGGCAGTACACGAGCATCGCTAGATGCGATGTCTTTTGACGAATGGGAGACCAAACACAAGTGCTGAAAGCACGC
>DLXM01000005.1 GCA_003448835.1 Bacteroidota bacterium
TTTTGGGTGCAATATTAATATTAATCGCCGGTTGGATTGTTGCAGGTTGGTCAAGTAAGCGAGTTTACAAACTTGCAAATGCATCTGAAAAAATTGATAAAACGCTACCTCCGATTTTCAGAAAAATTGTCAAAATTTCGATAATGATTATCACCTTTCTTGCTGTTTTAGGCAATTTTGGTGTTGAAACCACAAGCATCATTGCTGTATTAGGTGCAGCTACACTGGCTATTGGCCTCGCACTTCAAGGCACACTTAGTAATGTGGCTTCCGGTGTCATGCTTCTAATTTTTCGGCCATTTAGCGTTGATGATTTCATAAATGTTGGCACAATTTCGGGAACTGTAACTGAGATAGGCATCTTTACTACAACATTTAAAACACCCGATGGGCTTGCAATAATTGCACCAAATTCGAAGGTATGGGGTAACGAAATAACGAATTACAGCACAAATGATATTCGAAGACTTGATCTGCCTTTTGGGATTGGTTATTCGGATGATATGGATAAAGCAATTGAAGTCGTATCAACTCTCATTACGAATGATGGTCGGGTCCTGAAGGATCCGGAACTCATGGTTGTGGTCAATGAATTAGCCGACAGCTCAGTAAACCTGTTAGCTCGACCATGGTGCCATCGATCTGACTACTGGCAATTAAAGTGGGATATGACAAAACGCATTAAAGAAGTATTGGATGAAAACAATATTTCAATTCCATTTCCTCAACGTGATGTTCATTTATTTCAAGAAAATCAAAAAAATTAAAGTAATTGTCATGAAATGATGCATTATGTACATAAAAATTAATAAAATTGACCCTTTTTAGCATAAACTAAAACGATATCAGATGGTATCGGTTTTTTTTATTGTAACTTTGCAAGAATACAGTTAAAAAATTAACTTAAGCTTCTAAATGGTTTGTGATAAATTAATCACAGATATCAAAGCGTAACGTAGGAGTTCCAATTGGAAAACAAAGAGAACATGGAAGAACAAAACGAACAAACCTTCCATCATACAGCTGATGAGTCTTATTATGTTGAGTTAGTAAATAAGGCTAATGAATTAAAGAACAACTCTGATTGGCAATATGTAGCTATGGAGTTCGAAAATATTCGAACAAAATGGTCCGAAGGTCCCGAACTTGATGTGGATCGTAAGAAAGAGTTGTATGCTGAGATCATTGCTGCAAATGAACTATTTAGTCAAACCAAAAAAGATCACTACGAAAAACAGCAAGAACGCAAAAAAATTAATCTCGAACGCCGCGAAGGCTACCTCGAGAAGCTACGTGCGATCGTAGAGGCAAAACGATGGAGTGCTTTTAACGAAGTATACTCTATTCAAAAGAAATTCGAAGAAACGCGTCCACTTCCGGTAAACGCAGATGTTCAGAATGAAGAATTCAACAAATTGATGGATATCTTTAACGAGGGTAAAGTTGAATATCTGGTCAAAGCTCGTCAAAAAGAAGAAGAAAACCTGATGATCAAGCTTGCGATTCTGGATAAAATGGAATCCATCATCAAAACAATCTCTAAAGACACAAAAGACTGGGTTAATGTTGAAAAGGAAATTGAGGGACTTTCAACTCAATGGAAAAAAGTTGGTCGTGTTGTTAAAGAAAAATCTGATGAAGCATGGGAGAGATATAAAAGTCTGCGGGATCAGTATTTTGGACTTAAAATGGAATTTAACTCCGAATACAGAGGTGAACTTGAGAAAAATCTAAAAGTCAAAACATCCCTTTGTGAAAAAGCAGAGGCTTTGTTGAATGAAAAAGATCTGGCTGTAGCTTCAAAAGAAATTAATCTTCTCAATAAACGATGGAAAGAGACAGGTCCTGTACTTCGTGAAAAATCTGATGAATTGTGGGAACGGTTCAAAACCGTTATCGATAAATTCAGTGAAATTCGTAACGAAAACCTGGACACTATCCGCGAAATTGAACAGAAAAACCTTGAGCTGAAAGAAGCTCTTTGTGAAAAAGCTGAACAAATTGCTCAAACTGAAGGTGCTGAAGAACAACGAGAGATTATTGAAAAACTTTTCCAGCAATGGAATGCAATTGGACCTATTCCAAAACGGAAAACGAAAAAAATCTGGGCACGATTTAAAAAAGCTATCGACAGTATTCAAGATCAGCGCCGTAGCTTCTTCAAACATCAGCGAGTTGAACAAAAAGAAAATCTTGCGAAAAAACGTGCATTTATCGATAAAATTATAGAACTGGCTTCAGCTGAAAATCTGGAAGAAGCCCTACCTGAAGTCAAACAAATTCAAAGTGATTTTCAAAGCGTAGGATTTGTCCCGATTAAACAAAAAAATAAAATCTGGGATGAGTATCGAAGTGCTTGTGATGTTTTCTTTAAGGCATTACGTGCAACAGGAAGTCATTCTAAAACAGCGGATTCAACCCACTCACATTCAAGTGGCAGTGCACCACGGTCTGAAGTCAAGATAAAACAACAAGAACTGTATAAACTTAAAAAAGAGTGCGACAAATTGAATGATATTATTCTTCAATATGCCGATACTAAGACGTATATCAAACCAAATAAAAAAGGCATTGCACTCATTGAGGAAATTCAGCAAAAAATAGATGTAGCCAAGGAAGAACTCAATCAGAAATCGGAAGAATTAGAAAGAATAAGACAAGAGATTGAGTCAATGTCATAACTGACTTTAACTTGTTGTTAATAATTATACTGTCGTTAAACTAATATCATAACCATGGGTGTCCGCAATAAAAATGCGTTTTCTATCCGTTTTTGGGGTGTACGGGGATCTATTCCTTGCGCAAATTCGGAATATATGTCCTATGGTGGAAACACTTCATGTGTTCAGATATCCATTCCAGATATCGAAGAATTTATCATTCTTGATTGTGGATCCGGCATCCGCAAATTAGGTGATCAACTGGCATTAGATACAAATAAGTTTAGCGGTAAAATTTTTGTAACACATGGTCATTGGGATCATATTCAAGGATTCCCATTTTTTAAACCAGTTTATTGTGATGATCGCAACATCGAAATCTTTTTCCCTCATAAACACAATGGCGACTGTAAACGGGCTATGACCACCCAGTTAACACCCTCTCATTTCCCCGTTACTCCAGAAATGTTAAATGCGACCATCGATTATATTGATTTTAAGAAAGAGATCCTGTACTTCAATGGCTTTGAAGTAAGCTACAAACAAGCCGCCCATCCAGTTAATACTGCGATGTTTAAAATAGTTATAGATGGTAAAACTATCGTTTATGCTCCGGATAATGAATTGGACCTTCAATCAAAATCAAGATTTTTGAAAAGTTTCCGTGAATTTATCAAGGATGTTGATGTGTTAATTCATGATGCAAACTTCGATAGACAAAGTTATTCAACAAAACAAAACTGGGGACATTCAGCCTGGGAGGATGTCGTTGAGATAGCTGCACAGTGTAATGTGAAAAACTTATTCCTTACACACCATGATCCAACTTCCACTGACGACATTATGGATGTCAGGGCTAAATTGTTGACTGCATTTAATGAAAAATTCGAGTCTGTTCAATTTGCCAAAGAGAGCACGACATTCGATTTCTAAATCTGAATCCGTTTCGCCTCTTCTCTCCTTCTCTCCTTCTCTCCTTC
>DLXM01000196.1 GCA_003448835.1 Bacteroidota bacterium
CCGGTGAAAGTAATGCCACAATTGATAATTTTACAAATGTTGGTGGCGGACTTTATGAATTTGATATCAAGAATACAGTTGCTGAGACAATTGATGTAGCTGTTACTGTTCGGACGGTAAATATTGGAAGTACCGGAAATATTGTGTTTTCTCCCCAGGTCCCTGACGCAACAAATTCAAGCATATCCAGAAATCCTACTACAGTTAATGCCGATGGAGTAGCAGCTTCTACACTTACGGTAACAGTAAAGGATGCAGATAATATCGCAATCCTGGACTTATTAGTCGGAGATTTTGCATTTTCAGGTGAAGGTGATGCAACGATCACAGATTTTTCGAATACTGGGTCCGGGATTTACACATTCCAGGTAAAAAATTCTACCCAGGAAACAATTGACATTGGGGTAACGGTCCGAAGTGTATCATTGGGTTCATCTGGTAATATTACTTTTCAATTAGCCACACCAAACGCTGGCAATTCAAACATTGTAGCTGATCCTGAAATCATTTTTGCAAACGGTACAAGCGAATCTGAATTGACTATTACAGTGAGGGATGCCAGTAATGATGAGATAACTGATTTAATTGAAAATGATTTTGATTTCACAAATACTGGAAGTGCCGTAATAGATAATTTTGTGAATGAAGGTGCCGGTGTTTATACGTTTACCATCACAAATTCAACAATTGAGACGATTGATATTTCAGTTACCGTGCGAAGCGTTTCACTAGGTAGTACTGGCAATCTTTCATTCGTTGCTGTTCCAAATGCCGGTAATTCCTCGGTAAGTGCTGATCCACTTGAAGTTTACGCTGATGCTTCTGATATATCATTACTATCAATTGAAGTGCGTGATGGATCCAATAGTCCTATTACTAATCTAAATTCAACACATTTTTCATTTAGTGGACAAGGGAATGCCAGTCTTTCTAATTTTGTAAATGCAGGAAGTGGAAATTATACCTATGATATCACCAATGCAACAGTAGAGACTATTAATATTACTGTGTCAGTTCGGGGAATTAGCATTGGTAGTACCGGGAATATAGATTTTATTGCGAATCCGAATGCATCTCCAGCAATATTTAATGCTGGAGGAACATTTACCGTGCCTCAAGGTGTAGCTCAAGTTCGAGTACAGGTTTGGGGTGCCGGAGGAGGTGGTGCTGTAAACAGTGCCGGTGGTGGTGGTGGTGGTGGATCATATGCAGAAGGTATTTTAAATGTTACTCCTTCACAAGATTATACCATAACTGTTGGGTCCGGTGGTGGTGCATCTACTGGTGGTGGATCTTCAACGTTTAGTGGTAATAGTTTTAGTTTTACTGCACTTGGTGGTTCAGGAAATGCCGGTACCGGTACTGCAGCAGGTGGAGCTGCTACAGGAACATTCACAGGTAGTTACGTCTCAACAGCGAGATTTGCTGGTGGTGCCGGGGGTGCAGGTGAAACGGGTGGTCCCGGTGGAAGCCGTGGTGGTGGTGGTGGTGGTGGAAGTGCCACATCAAGTGCTAATGGTGGTGCCGGTAGTGCGGGTGGACGAGATGTTGCCGGAACTGGTGGAACTGGTACAGGAACAGGTGGTAATGGTGCAATTGGTTCGGGAGTTGCGCAAAGTGGTAATGCCCCAGGTGGAGGAGGTGGTGGTGCCGGAGATGGTGGAACCGCTGGATCCGGTGCAACCGGACGAGTAATCATCACATTTGTCCAGGTAAATGCCCCTAATTCAATATTATCCAGAACACCAACAACTGTTGTTGCTAACGGGACATCGACTTCTGTGTTGACAATAACGGTCCGCGATCAGAATGATGACCCAATTACTGACTTACTCTCCGGAGATTTTGGTTTTTCCGGACAAGGTGATGCTACAATCAATAACTTTGCCAATACCGGATCAGGTGTTTATACATTTGATGTCACAAATTCCACTATTGAAACCATTAATATTGCAGTGTCTGCTCGTGGTGTAAATTTGGGGAATGTTGGGAATATTGAATTTACGACTGCACTTCCAAATGCCGGATTTAGTTCCGTTGATGCTGACCCCGTGTTGGTTGCTAATAATGGAACAGATGCATCCGTATTAACTATTACCGTTCGGGACGCTTCTGATTCACCAATAACCGGATTACTTGTTGGTGATTTTGATTTTTCCGGAACAATTGGTGATGCAGATATTGCTAATTTCTCTGATGAAGGTGCCGGTGTCTACACTTTTGATGTCACAAATACTACCGTAGAAACTGTCAATATTACCGTCACAGTGAATACTATAAATATTGGTAGCTCTGGCAATATTTCTTTTGTATTACTTCCTGACGCAACAAATTCATCCGTTTCAGCAGACCCATTATCCGTTTTTGCAAATAATACAGCTGAATCAACTTTGACAATTGATGTCCGTGACGATCAGGATGATCCAATTACCGGGTTGATTTTATCTAACTTTGATATTTCAGGCGAAGGAAGTGCAACGGTATCTAATTTTACAGAAGTTGGATCTGGAATCTATACATTTAAAGTTAAAAGTTTAGTAGCTGAAGTCATTGATATTTCAGTGACGGTAAATACTATAAACCTTGGTAGTACCGGGAATATTACATTTCTGGGTTTTCCAAGTGGAACAAATTCCAGTATTAGCGCTGATCCACTTATTCTGGAAGCTGATGGAATTGCAACCTCGACTCTTACGATTGAAGTAATTGATGCTCAAGATGTTGAGGTTACCGATCTGGTAGAGAATGATTTTATCTTTTCGGGTGAAGGAGATGCAGTCATTGATGGATTTGTCAATGTAGGCGCAGGTGTTTACACCTTTGATGTATCCAATTCAACATCTGAAGTCTTGACTATTGGACTCACAATAAGAACTGTTGTAATTGGTACTACCGCCAGTATTGAATTTTATGCGGCTAAAACATTGTATTCATATCAGTCTGGTAACTGGCATACTGCTGGTACGTGGACTGAAGATCCATCCGGAACCACTCAAATAAATTCGGTTGTACCGGGTACAGAAGATAACGTTGTTATTTTAAATGGTCGAACTGTAACACTTACTCAGAATGTAACTCAAACTGATCAGTCTATTACTATTAACAGTGGTGGTGTTCTTGATTTATCGAATTATACAGTTCAGACTTTGGTAAGTTTATCGGGGTCTGGAACACTTCGATCCAGAAATGTTGTGAGTGGTTCTCCGAATGTAGCTTATTTCCCTACAGTAACATCCAATGATTTTATTACAGGTTCAGGTGGAACAGTAGTTTACTATCAACAAGGTGACGTTACTATTCCAACAAATATTGCAACCTACAGAAATTTAACAATCCGAAATACATCAGGATCCAATTATACCTTTACTCAAGGCTCAGATATTGAATTATTTGGAAATTTGTCGGTTGACAAGCAATCAACCGGTAATCTCACTTTTTCATTAGGTAATAACACCACCTCCAGATCGATTGAAATTGGTGGAAATGTAACCGTATCAACCGGGGCAGTTTGGTCCGTAGGGAATTTTAACGCTGAACATATTGTAAGCATCGGTGGAAATTTTACCAATAATGGTCAAGTTCTGTTGCAATATACCGATGTTGAAAGTTATACTGATGCTGCACCAACAATGGGACGTTCAGAAGTAACATTTACAGGTGCTGCAAATAATACAATTGATGCAAATGGGGTTACTCGTTTTCATAAACTGATCATAGACAAAGGTATTGACCAAACTTTTGTTTTGAGAGTTAATTCAACGAATACTGCAAATTTCAAAATATTAGGGCAAAATAATCAAACTATAGGTACCGGTGATAATCCTGTTAGCGATAAAGCACTATTTATAACCAACGGTACACTTCGATTAACTGATAATATCGATATTGAAAGTCTAACATCTGGTGGCACAGATTTTATTGTAAATAAAACTGCTGCACTTTGGATAGATGGAGCTACCGTAAGTACTTCAACAATTGGTGGTGCTAATACAGCATTAACAGTCATTGGAAAATTGAGATTGTCCTCAGGATCGTTAGATACGGAGACTTCAGCCGGGATCATTATTAGAAATGATGCTGAAATTATAATTGAAGGCGGTACGCTTACAGCATCCCAGATTAGACCTTCTACGACTCCCGGATTACATACAGCTGCTTTGACGATATCAGGTGGTACTATTGTTGTAAATGGTTTGGGAGAAAATAGTGCGACTTTCGGGCGAATTAGTTTGCCATATGCAGATAACTCACTTACAGTCTCAGGTGGCAACATTACAGTATCGGCTCCAGTTGATTTAGCTGGTGGTTCAATTTCTTTTGGTATGGATTCGGGTAATATTGATGTGAGTGGTGGTAGTTGGACGGTAATAGCACCTGATGGGACACTAAATGCAAGAATTTCATCAACTGCACCATTTTATAATCTTACAACACAAAAAGCCGGAACCGGTGCTGGTGATGTAAGATTAGATACCAGTCTTGAAATTTTAAACGATCTCACAATTGAAAGTGGAGTATTTCAGGCCACCACAGACCTAAATGTAACAGTTAAAGGCAATTTAACAATTGAATCCGGTGCTACTTATACCCCAAATAACAATACAACGACTTTTTCAGGGACATTGGGACAGGATCTGACAGTTGATGGGACAATTGGTAGCTCAGGGCTTTATAATATGACCATCAACAAAAGCGATACACTATGGGTTCTGGGGTCGGCTTCCAGTGTTGTTGTCAGAAACACATATTCTTTATCATCTGGTGTTATTAATGATGGTGGTAAAACTGTTCAGGTAAATGGTGCATCAACACTATCAGGGAAACATATTGGCTCGGGTAAATTATT
>DLXM01000105.1 GCA_003448835.1 Bacteroidota bacterium
TAGCTACTAAGGCATCAATACCAGCAGCACGGACGTTATCATTCGCTTTAATTCGACCTTCTTTTGTTCGAAATTCATCTGATCGGGCAGATTTCAGAATTGTACCTCCTTGTTGAATAATATTTGAAACAGAGGTACTGTCCATTTCAACAAAATCTCCCTTAATCATACCCTGATAGCCATAGCGAATACCAATCACTTCTATATCGTTCGCCCGGGCGGTCCTAACCACGGCCCTGACAGCAGCATTCATCCCCGGTGAATCTCCCCCACTGGTGAAGACTCCGATTCTTTTAATCGTTTTCAATGTATTCTATGTTATGTTTTTAATGATAGATTTCTGAACTTAAGCACACAAAAATGTAGGTGCAATCATCGATGTTCAGACACCTGCTAAAATCAGCATATTTCAGCTTAAACGGTATTAATTTTTTAAAAAATCAACAATGTCGGAAATTGCCCCTGTAAATATTGATAAAAATTTGGGCCTGAGAGTTCGCAAGGTGGATTTATCTGATATTCAACGTCCAATTGCAGGAAATCTTAAACATTTTAGAACCTTTTTCAGAAAAGCAGTTAAATCTGAGGTTTTTTTACTCGATCAAATCGTAAAATACCTTTTAAAGACCAAAGGTAAAGAACTTCGACCAGCTTTAGTATTCCTGACAGCCAGGTTATGTGGAGAGGTCAATGATCGCACCTATGTGGCAGCAACGATGATCGAACTGTTACACTCAGCCACTCTCATTCACGACGATATTGTAGATGAAGCTGATGAACGTCGTGGTTTTATGAGTATCAACAAAATCTGGAAAAATAAAGCCAGTGTATTATTAGGTGATTATTTGTTGGCAAAGGGTCTTTTAGTTGCACTGGATAATGATGAATTTGAACTATTGAAGGTCTTATCTACTGCAGTTAAACGAATGAGTGAGGGTGAATTGCGTCAGTTAAAAGCAAGCAAACTCCAAAACATGACCGAAGATCGGTATTTCAAAGTTATTTCAGAGAAAACTGCCAGCTTGATTTCAGCATGTTGTGAATGTGGTGCAATTAGTACCGGTTCCGGAAGTGAACATCAGGATGCGATGCGTGAGTTTGGACAAAATATCGGCATGGCATTCCAAATCCGGGATGACCTTTTTGATTTTGGATCAGATAATGCCGGAAAAACAACAGCGAACGATATCATTGAACGTAAAATGACTCTACCAATGATTTATGCCTTAGATCAGTGTGGATTCGTTGAACGACGTCGATACCGGATCTTGTATCGAAAACATCATAAATCTCCTGCTGAAATTGAACAAATCATTAAGTTTGTCCATGATAAAGGCGGCGTAACCTATGCTACCGCAAAAATGCATGAATTCGCGGAAAAAGCATTACTGAATCTCTCAATTTTCCCCGAATCCGACGACCGTTTCAATTTAGACGATTTGTTACATTTCGTAATTTCACGCAAGAAATAAAACTGAAAATGGACTCACCGGAGGGACATTCCAAGTATTTGTTCATCAGTGATTTACATCTGGGTGGATTTGATGCGCAAAAGAATAATTTCCTTGAAGATGTATTTTCTGACATTGTTGATTTTGCGTTGGTGAATGATTTCAGATTGGTCATAATTGGAGATCTTTTAGACTATTATATGCAATATGGAGAATGGATTCCGGAAGTAGCCAGAAAGCCGTTTGAAGTTTTAGAAAAGTACAATCAGGGATCAAAAATTCCAGCAGTTTATATTACCGGGAATCACGATAATTGGGATGAGGATTTCATATCAAAAATCGGATGTACTGTAATTCATGAAGCATATCAGTTTGAAATTGACAATCACAAGATATTAGTCGCTCATGGAGATGGACTGAAGGATCCTGAATTTAATTTTCCTCGTCCTGCATTTCACAGACTCCTACGAAACCCGTATTTTGTAAAGGTATATAAAGCATTAACAGGCCCGGCTATGGGGAATCAAATAATGAAAATATTCTCCGGTTTAAATCGCAGTTTAGCAGTAGAACGTGAATCCGACACCATAAAAATTGACACTTGGGCGACATCATTGTTAACAAATTTCAATTACGATGTTGTAATTTGTGGTCACCATCATCAGTCAAGACACCTTCGAATTTCTGATGGGATTTATATAAACACGGGGTGTTTTTATAACGATTTAACCATTGCAACATATACTAATAACGGTTTTGAACTCGTTTATTGGAACAACCACGCTAAAGAAATTTCACCCCATACAATTCCGAATCAATAAATTTTCATGTCAGATAATAAAGACAAAAATAAAGACATCGACCGTTATCTGAACGATCGTGAATTCAGACGGAAAAAACTTTCTGAAAAACAATCCGGAAGTCACAAAGGACCTAAAGTAGTTAGTGGGTTAAGTGGAGGAAATGATTTACCTGATTTCCCATACCTTAAATGGTTCCTGCGAATTGGTGGAGTATTATTACTGTTTACAGTGATTTTTATATTTTATCTGTCATTAGGGATGCCATCCATTGATGAACTGGAAAACCCAAAGACAGATATCGCTTCTTTTGTAATGAGTCGTGATGGTGAGGTATTGGATAAATATTTTACTGAAAACCGAACATATGTCTCGTATGAAAATATATCAACCCATGTTGTAGATGCTTTAATTGCAGTCGAAGATCATAGGTTTTATCAGCATTGGGGTATCGATGTAATTCGAACAGCTGCTGTACCTTATCACCTGCTTCGGGGGAATATGCAAGGTGGATCTACCATTACCCAACAGCTGGCCCGTAACCTGTATCGGAAAATTGGACGTCAGGTTACAGTTACGAGGAAATTACGCGAAATGCTTACTGCTATTCAAATTGAACGCAATTATACAAAGCGCGAAATTATTGAAATGTACTTGAATACAGTTGAATACAGTAATAGTTCTTTTGGAATCGAAGCTGCAGCATTTACTCATTACGGTAAAACCGCAAAGGACTTAAACATTAATGAAGCGGCAACGTTAGTTGGTTCTTTGAATGCCACTACTGCCTATAATCCACGCACAAATAAAGAACGCTCCACCCGACGCCGAAATATTGTACTAAGTCAGATGGAAAGACGAGGCTTTATCACCCCGGCTCAATACGAGGAAAATCTGGCTCAAGAAATTGTACTAAACTATAATCCACCTTTTACTGCACGGCGAAGTAGTCGCTATTTTGGTGAATATATACGATTACAACTTTCCGATTGGCTCGAAGATAATGGGTATGATTTATATCGTGATGGATTAGTCATTTATACGACCATTGATTCCAAGATGCAAACTATTGCAGAAAAGGCCGTCACTGCTCAGATCGATAGTTTACAAGGAATATTTCAACGTGAATGGACGAGTCCAAATGGGGAGTACATGGATCGTCTTTGGTCACAATTTCCACAGTTTTTAGATAGTTTTATTGAAGAAACGGCCGAATACAAAAATGGATTTAGTACCGGTAAAACACGCCTTGAAGTTCTTGATTCTCTTAAACAAAACGCTGAATTCATTGATCAGGTTAAACGTACCAGAACCAGGCTCGAAGGTAGTTTTGTTGCTTTAGATCCACGTAATGGACATGTATTGGCGTGGGTAGGTGGAACAGACTACAGTAAATTCCAGTACGACCATGTGTTTATGTCACGTAGACAAGCCGGTTCAACATTTAAGCCATTTGTTTATGCTGTTGCCATAGATAACGGTTATAAACCTTATCATAAATTTTCGAGATACCCAATTAGTTTTGTGGGTAGTGGGAACTCAGTATGGGAACCAAAAGACCAAACAATGACAAGTGGACCTGAAATGGTCACGTTACGCGAAGGATTTGCCCGAAGTTTGAATAATGTCACTGTGCGGTTGTTACCTGAATTAGCAGGTGCCCCGGGTACTAATAATTTGGAAGACCTTATTCCAGCCGGGCGTAAAATAGCTGAAATGGCCCGTAGTCTTGGTGTTAATGAATCTCCGATTCATACCCTACCCTCTATTGCTTTAGGAACAGCAGACGTAACATTACTCGAAATGACCAGTGCATATTCAACATTTGCTAATATGGGCGTTTATATTGAACCGATGGCGATTACTCGGATTGAGGATAAATCCGGGAATATTTTGATGGATACATTTGTTCAGGAACGACGTGAAGTTATTAGTCCGGAAACAGCTTACATCATGGTTGATATGATGAGGGGTGTAATACGTGGTGGTGATTGGGGCATTGGTACTGGTGTAAGACTAAGAGGTATGGGTGTAAATCAAGATGTTGGTGGTAAGACCGGTACAACACAAAATAGTGCTGATAACTGGTTTATTGGGGTGATGCCACACGTTGTAATGGGTTCATGGGTTGGTGGAGAGGATCGCAGAATCCGATTCCCTCAAAATACTGTAGTTGGACAAGGTGCCAGAACAGCTCTTCCAATAGTTGCGAACTTCATACTCGAAAATATTAGAAGTAATCGCTCAAATTGGAGTTTTGATGGGTTTGAACAGCCAGCCGGTTATATTCCTGATCCTATTGAAACTGAGGTTGCTACTGAGCAACAACAATTACGAAATCCGCGGCGAACCGGGTGGTGATGAGTAATTTAAGTTGATAAAGTATAAAGGATGAATCCAGCGTTCAAACATTTCAACGTCTGAAATCTAATTCAACAGATTCACCTCTTCACAAAAAAAATGGTCGAACGGGAGTTCCCATTCGACCACTACTTAAAGCTAATAAAACACGATAAAGACTATTGCTGAGCCACTTTAATCCGGTTCATAGCTCTGCTTAGAGCTAGTTCCGCCCGGATTTGGTCCACAGCATTCTTTTTCTCTGCTGCGAGTCTTTCTTCCGCTCGTTTTTTGGATTCCAATGCTCTTTGAAGATCAATTTCTTCTTTGGGTTCGGCAGACTCGGCTAAAACCGTAACCTTGTTAGAATTGACTTCAACAAATCCACCGGAAACAGCTATATAATCAACTTTTGAATCATTTTTGATAGTGATTACACCAACTTCCAATCCACTCATCAGACTGGCGTGATTGTATAATACCTCAAAATTACCTTCAGTACCCGGCAGTTTGATCCCCGTAACAGTTCCGTTAAAAACAGAACCGTTCGGAGTCAGTATTTGAACTTCAAATGGTTTCATCTGAAAAAATTAAGCTTCTTGTAACAGTTTAGCACCTTTTTCAATTGCTTCTTCAATGGTACCAACCATGTAGAAAGCATTTTCAGGCAAGTGATCCAGTTCACCATTTACAATCATATTGAATCCTTTAATAGTGTCATCAATTTTGACGTATTTACCTTTTGAACCGGTAAACTGTTCAGCGACGAAGAATGGTTGACTTAGGTATCGTTGAACACGACGTGCTCGTGATACAGTCAATTTATCCTCATCAGTAAGTTCATCCATACCCAGAATTGCAATAATATCCTGCAAATCTTTGTATCGTTGTAAAAGTTGTTTTACAGCCTGAGCAGTATCATAATGGGCATTTCCAAGCACAAGAGGATCCAAAATTCTTGAACTTGAATCAAGTGGATCTACAGCAGGATAAATACCTAATGACGAGATCTGACGTGACAATACTGTCGTAGCATCAAGGTGAGAGAACGTCGTTGCAGGTGCAGGATCTGTCAAGTCATCCGCTGGTACATAAATCGCCTGAACCGAAGTAATCGATCCATTCTTAGTGGATGTAATTCGCTCTTGCAAATCACCCATTTCAGAAGCTAGTGTTGGTTGATAACCTACAGCAGATGGCATACGACCTAACAAAGCAGAAACCTCAGACCCAGCTTGTGTAAATCGGAAAATATTATCAACGAAGAAAAGAATATCACGTGACACTTCATCACGGAAATATTCAGCAACGGTCAAACCTGACAAAGCAACGCGTGCACGTGCTCCCGGTGGTTCGTTCATCTGACCAAATACCAATGTAGCCTGTGATTTTTTGAGCGCTTCTTCATCCACCAAACTGATATCCCAGTCACCGGTTTTCTCAAGATGCTCTTTGAATTTGTCACCATAGTCAATTACACCGGATTCGATAAACTCACGAAGAAGGTCATTCCCTTCACGTGTTCGCTCACCAACACCGGCAAATACTGAAAGTCCACCATGCTCTTTGGCAATGTTATTGATCAGTTCCTGAATCAATACGGTTTTACCTACNNACACCGGCACCACCGAAAAGACCAATTTTACCACCTTTTGAGTATGGACAGAGTAAATCAACAACCTTAATACCGGTTTCCAGCATTTCAGTAGCTGAAGAAAGATCTTTAAAATCCGGTGCAGGACGGTGAATCGGATATGAGCGATCTCCTTTTGGAGCGTTGATACCATCAATTGCTTCGCCGATTACGTTGAAAAGACGTCCACGAATATCTTCGCCGATTGGCATAGAGATTGGACTACCCGAGTCAACGACTTCCATATCGCGAACAAGTCCGTCGGTGGAGTCCATAGCAATAGTACGGACACGATTTTCGCCGAGATGTTGAGCAACCTCAAGCACCAATTTACGGCCGTCATCAAAATTAATGTAGAGTGAGTTTTGGATCTCTGGTAGTTCGCCTTCTTTAAAATCAACGTCAACTACAGGTCCGATTACTTGGGCTACGGTTCCTTTATTCATTAGGTACGTGTTTTGAAATGTGTCAATTAAGAGCTAATTAGTAAGCTAAATAATACTTTTAAATACAGTCCGGAAATTTAGCCATAATCCAATCTAAAAGCAAAGCAGGAATTCATAAATTGATTTCAAAATAGTGGAAAAATGACTGTAATCAGTCCTTCGTTTTGCGTAAATTTCCTGATTAAATAAGAAAGTACGTTCTTCAAGCGTTCTTTGAACAAGTTACCGACGCCAGAATGTCGAAATACCCATATTAACCCGATTTACATTGGATACGATACTAACAGCACGATTTGCAGCCGTTCAGGTTCTGACAATTTTTGATAAAGAGAACTTTCTGGACACAGCTATATTAGACGAACTCGACGGACGCGACAGAAACCAGGCACACGAATATGTCCAAGGAATTTTACGCAGAAGATCATATCTGGACTTTTTAATTGGTGAGTTTAGTTCAGTTCCGGTTGATGAACTTGAATCAATGTTCAAAAACATAATTCGTTTGGGTATGTACGACCTCCTGTTTATGGATGGTACCCCTGATCACGCCGCAATTAATGAACCGGTTGAAATTGCTAAAACAAAAATTAGCTCCCGATCAGGTGACATGGCTAACGCAATTCTTCGACGTGTTCAACGCGAAATGGCTCAGTTACCTAAACCAGCCATGAAAGATCGTGTTAAACTCATCGCAACTACGTTCTCTCATCCCGAATGGTTAGTCGATCGTTACGTAAAAACATTTGGTGAACGCGAAGCATTTCAACTGATGCAGGCTAATAACAAACGCCCTGATTATTATCTGCGTGTAAATGAACTTCGTACCAAACCTGAGAATTTCAAACTACGCCTGGAAAAAAGTGGAGTAGAATTCGAAGAAAGTGAATGGTTACCAGGATATTTTAAAGTCCACAGTGTAGTTGAAGCACGAAATAAAGGATGGTTCGAAAAAGGATTATGTCAGGTTCAAGATATTGCAGCCGGATTCGCTCCTACCATTCTGGACCCGCAACCAGGTGAACTTGTATACGATTTATGCGCCGCGCCGGGAACCAAAACCATCGTACTATCCGGTATGATGCAAAACGAAGGCACTATCCTGGCTGTTGATATTTCTTCAAATCGCATCACAAAAATCGCTGAGAATTGCGAAAAATATGGTGCAGATAATGTCAAAATTCAACGTGCGGATATCATTGAAGAGCGCTTTAAACTCGCAGATGCGGTTTTATTGGATGCTCCATGTACCGGAACCGGTGTTTTGAGCAAGCGTGCCGATCTCCGTTGGAAACGAACTCCTGAAGAATTGGATGACATTATCAAAAAGCAGGCTGAACTGCTGGACGCCGCTGCAAATATGGTATCAAAAGGTGGAAGACTCGTATACTCAACATGTTCAATTGAACCCGAAGAGAACATGGGACAAATCACGAACTTCCTTAAAGAGTACGATAACTTCGAACTCCAGCCACTGGATGATTATCTGCCGGAGGAAGTTTTATCTGAAGATGGTTTGTCATATCAAACTTTTCCACACAAACATCATTGTGATGGACACTTCGGTGTCTTGCTAAAACGGATCCACTAATTTAGTGTTACTTTTGAAAAGCCTTCACTTAAGAAGGCTTTTCTATTTATTTTTGTAAGGATTTGCTCCTTTTGAGCTCTATATAATTACACACTCGTTTTTTACATTTATGTCTGGCGATCAATCAAGATTAAGCAATTTACCAAAGCAATATGATCCTTCGACAACTGAGTCGAAATGGTATAATTACTGGATAGATAATGGATATTTTCATTCAACACCGGATGAAAGAGAACCATATACGATTTTGATTCCCCCTCCGAATGTCACCGGAGTGCTTCACATGGGACATATGCTCAACAATACCATTCAGGATGTATTGGTTCGTCGGGCTAGGATGTTAGGAAAAAACGCGTGCTGGGTTCCGGGTACGGATCATGCCTCCATTGCTACTGAAGCAAAAGTTGTACAGCGTTTGCGCAAAAAAGGGCTGAAGAAATCAGATATGTCCAGATCTGAATTCATGGATCACGCCTGGGAATGGACCAATGAACATGGTGGCATTATTCTGGATCAACTCAAAAAGCTTGGAGCTTCATGCGATTGGGAACGCACTCGATTTACTCTTGAACCCTCTCTTTATGAAGCCGTAATTGATTGTTTCATTGAGCTTTATGATCGCGGTTATATCTATCGTGGACTTCGTATGATAAACTGGGATCCCGATGCAAAAACTGCGCTATCTGACGAAGAAGTGATTTTCAAAGAAGTTAATTCGAAGTTCTATTACGTTAAGTACAAACTTGAGGACAGCAATGATTACCTCACGATCGCTACTACAAGACCGGAAACAATTCTGGCAGATACAGCCCTCTGTGTTAATCCAAGTGATGAACGCTATCAAAAATTCGTTGGGAAAAATGTAATCGTCCCGATCGTAAATCGTGTGATTCCGGTTATATCGGATGAGTATGTTGAATCTGATTTTGGAACCGGATGCCTGAAAATTACTCCGGCACACGACAAAAACGACTACGAAATCGGACAAAAACATGGACTGGCAGTCATTGATTTGCTCAATGAAGACGGATCCATGAATGAATTTGGTGCACCATACACCGGAATGGATCGTTTTGCCGCACGTAAAGCTATTGCCAAAGACCTTGAAGAATTGGGTTTAATTGCAAAAGTTGAGGAAATGCAAAATAAACTCGGATATAGCGAGCGAACTGATGCCGTTATAGAACCAAGGTTATCGCTTCAGTGGTTTATGGACATGAAAACTATCGCAAAACCGGCTTTAGATCATGTCGAAAATGACGATATAAAATTTCACCCGGCGAAATTTAAAAATTCGTACAGAAACTGGATGGAAAACATTCAGGATTGGTGTATTTCTCGCCAACTTTGGTGGGGTCATCAAATTCCGGCCTGGTATTACGGAAGCAATGAAAATGAGTATGTAATTGCTAAGACTGCCGATGAAGCTCTTGAAAAAGCTAAAGTTAAATCCGGTAACCCGGCATTAAATGCCGACCAACTTAAACAAGATGAAGATGTACTTGATACATGGTTTTCATCTTGGTTGTGGCCAATGTCAGTTTTTGACGGATTCGGCAAGCCCAATAGCAAAGATTTCAAATACTATTATCCAACTCAGGACTTAGTAACTGCACCGGAAATCATGTTTTTCTGGGTCGCAAGAATGATTATAGCCGGATATGAATTCACAGGTGAGAAACCATTTTCGAATGTTTACTATCATGGAATTGTTCGGGACAAACAGCGCAGAAAAATGTCCAAGTCTTTGGGTAACTCACCGGATCCTTTAGATCTGATTGCTCAATTCGGTGCCGATGGAACCCGGGTCGGCATGTTATTCTCAGCTCCCGCCGGAAACGACCTACTTTTTGATGAAGCACTCTGCGAACAAGGGCGAAATTTCTCAAATAAAATCTGGAACGCTTTTCGATTCTTGACCATGAATATGGAAGATGGCGTTTCGTATACACCTACGATCCCGGTTGATTCTGTTTCTCTTGTCGATAAATGGATGTTATCCAGATTGAATCGCACCATTACCGAGATGAATGATGATTTTAATGGATATCGCCTGAATGAAGCTTTACAAAAAATTTATGCATTGGTATGGGATGATTTCTGCGACTGGTATATCGAATTAATCAAATCAGATACACCTGGTGAGAAAGTCTCAAAAGTTAAACTGGAAGGTGCTCTTGGCATATTCTCAGAGTTGATGAAACTTCTACATCCATTTATGCCGTTTATTTCTGAAGAAGTATGGCAATATATCGGTGACCGTTCTCCTGAAGATGCACTGGTCATTACACCTTGGCCATCAGTCACAACTAATTTCATCAACGATCAGGTTGAAACTGAGTTTGAATTGGCCAAACAAGTTATATCAGCATTAAGAAATATCCGTGCTGAGTCAAATTTGTCGCCGGTTGTGCCACTAAATCTGATTATCCGTGCAAAAGATGAGGTGTCGGCTACGATGCTTAATTCAAATAGTGCAATCATCGGCAAACTTCAAAAACTTAACAGCATAACCATTTCATCTACCGCTGAAAAAACCGGATTATGTGCTTCGGCAATGGTTTCAGGAAATGAAATTTTTGTCCCGCTTGAGGGGATGATTGATCTGGATAAAGAACGTGATCGTATTAACAAAGAAATTCAACGTCTCGAAGGTTTTAGAAAAAGTGTTGAAGCAAAATTAGCGAACGAAAATTTTGTCTCTCGAGCACCGGCTGACGTTGTTGAAAATGAAAAAAACAAAGCCCGTGATGCCTTCGAAAACCTGGAAAAATTACGCACTCAGTTAGCTGAATTGAAATAACATGAACCGATGCCAATAAATGGCACGATTCAAAATTATCTATGAGTAACTCTTCGAATCTACATTCTGACCTATTTGGACAACCTGAAATGACTTCATTATTGGAGGAATTGAACAATAAACAGGCAGATGCCGTCTTACATTCACATGGACCTCTTTTAATTATTGCTGGTGCGGGAAGTGGAAAAACCCGCGTTCTCACCTACCGCATCGCCCAGTTAATCGCATCGAAACATGCCTGGCCCTCACAAATTTTAGCACTGACCTTTACGAATAAGGCTGCTCGTGAAATGCGTGAAAGAATTGAAAAAGTGATCGGTCCGGAAGCCAATAAATTATGGATGGGGACTTTTCACTCAATTTTTACGAAAATCCTGAGAATTGAAGCAGATAGAATCGGATTTAAAACTGATTTCAGTATCTATGATAGCGATGATTCTGATAGGGTGATTAAAGGAATACTGCAGGAATTAAGAATTGATCCGCGTGAAATTAAACCTAATCAGGTTCGATTTCGGATAAGTGGGGCAAAAAATCAGATGATTTCCGCCGAAGAATACGCCAACAAATGGGTACAGGGCACACTCGACGACATCGCTGCACAGGTGTATAAAATCTATAACCAACGCTTGTTCAACAGCAATGCAATGGATTTTGACGATCTTCTGATCAGGCCAATTCAACTTTTCCAGGATAATCCGGATGTTCTTGAAAGATATCAGGAACGATTTAAATTCATCCTGATTGATGAGTATCAGGATACAAACAAGGCACAGTACACTGTCACAAAATTACTTGCTTCCAATCACGAAAATATTTGTGTGGTTGGGGATGATGCTCAAAGTATTTATTCATTTCGCGGAGCCGATATCTCTAATATTCTGAATTTTAAAGAAGATTATTCCAACGCTACTGAAATTGCATTGGAACAAAATTATAGGAGCACAAAATTAATTCTTAAATGTGCAGATTCGATCATCAAGAATAACAAAAATCAGCTGGATAAGACGCTTTGGACCGATAATGACAAAGGGAATCCAATAACTCTTCTCGATAATTTCAACGAACGTGAAGAAGCCAGTCGAATAGCTCAACATATTCAAAATCTTCGCATTCGCTTGGGATATAAATTCAATGAATTTGCAATTTTATATCGCACGAACTATCAAAGTAGGGTTTTTGAAGAGGCACTTCGCAGAAAAGACATCCCCTATCAATTAGTTGGTGGTGTATCGTTCTATCAGCGAAAAGAGGTTAAAGATGTCATTGCCTATCTCAGATTGCTGGTGAATCCAGCTGACCAGGAAGCTTTACTGCGTGTAATTAATGAACCGGCACGTGGAATTGGACAAAAATCTCTTGATACATTGGTATCAAACTCCAGAGCTGAAAATGTTTCACTTTGGAGTTACATCCATGAGGAAAAAAATCTCACCGATGTGTACAAACCGGCACAGGCTAAGTTGCGCGAATTTACCGAAATCCTGAGTGAATGTTCTAAAATGTTAGAGACCGATTCTATCGTTGAAACCACACGTCAGTTATTGGAAAAAACAGGATATGTAAAGCAGTTTGTCGAAGAAAACACTCAGGAATCACTGGGTAGACGTGAAAACGTGATGGAG
>DLXM01000084.1 GCA_003448835.1 Bacteroidota bacterium
ACGTGCTGGAGCAGCATTTTCCGATAATCCATTTGGTATAATTGATCACCGGAAAGGATCAGAACATATTCATATTCATGATTTTCAAGGTGATGGAAAGACTGTCTTACTGCATCAGCAGTTCCCTGAAACCAATGCTGAGAACTTGGTGTTTGTTCTGCTGCAAGAATATCCACAAACCCACGACGGGTGAATGCATCAAAATGGTAAGTATTCTTTATATGTCTGTTTAAAGATGCTGAATTAAATTGCGTCAGCACATAAATCCGCCGAATATCAGAGTGTAGACAATTTGATATCGGGATATCAACGAGGCGATATTTTCCACCAATAGGTACTGCGGGTTTTGAACGACTTTTAGTCAAAGGGTATAAACGACTACCTTGTCCCCCACCTAAAATAACTGAAACCGTTTGGTCTGTGACTTGGTGCATTTCCATAATATTATAAAATAAGTTTCTTGTAAAGTTGGATGTATTCTTTTGCCGACTTATTCCATGAGAAATCTAGTGAAATAGCTCGTTTCTGCAAATTAATAAATTGTTTTTTATCCGAAAATAGTGCTTCGGCACGTAATAATGAGTGCCATAAATCACCGACTGAAAATTGATTAAACCGAATTCCATATCCACCTCGATCTCCGAAATCAACAACTGTATCCCGGAGTCCCCCAATTGAACGGACAATAGGGATTGTACCATATCGAAGAGAGTACATTTGATTTAGTCCACAAGGCTCAACCCGAGATGGCATCAATAAGAAATCCGTTCCAGCGTAAATTTGGTGGGCTAATTTTTCATTGTATTGAAGTGAACTATCAAAATATCCCACATATTGACGTGACATTTCATTGAATTTAAAATGTAACTCCGGATCCCCGGTTCCAAGGATTACAAAATTAACCTGATGCCCCTGCTCCAGATAGTTACTGATTAAAGCCGGTAATAAATCAGCACCTTTTTCTTTGACCAAACGCCCAATGAATGCAAATGTTGGACGATTCGGATCCAGATTAAATGAGTTACATAAAACTTCTTTGTTCTCACGTTTACCGGATTCTACCGTTTTACCTGAAAAATTAGCTTCAATTAATGGGTCCGTTTCGGGATTCCAGACTTCTGTGTCTATACCATTTACAATTCCAACAGCTTTACCTTCTTCAGATTTAATAAGGTGCTCTAGTCCGCCACTTGAAACTTTAAGTTCCTCCATATATGATGGAGAAACAGTAGTCAATGCCCAGCAAGTTCGAATTCCAGCTGATAATGAATTTAATCTGCCTCCCCATTCAAGAAGTCCGGTTCGGGATGCATCAAAATAAGGTAACAGGTGCCGTTTTCCGAAATCATACCACCCATGATATTCGCCATTATGGATGGTAAGTACTGTTGGGACTAGTGCCAAGCCTCCAAATTCCGGGCATGATGTCATCATAAATGGAATCAATGAAGTATGATGATCGTGGCAATGAACAATATCCGGACGATTTTCAAAAGAATTCAACCATTGCAAAAAAGCTACCTGAAAGGATAGATATCGCTCAAATTCATCCCAATATCCATATCCACTTGAAGGATCTACATAAACTCCGGGACGGTCATATCTACCGGGAATATCAATCACGTAAAGTGGAAAACCCAATGTGTTGTTCTTCTCTCTTCCAATCGTATAACGAAACCAGGATGGACCTATATTAGCATGACCTTTATGGACTATTTCAAAATCGTGCTTTTCAATCCATGGTACCTGGTAAGCAGGCATTACCACCCAGCTATCATCACCAGCAATATTTTGGTATTTAGGAAGCGCCCCAACTACATCCGCAAGACCTCCTACTTTGGCAACCGGATAACATTCGACACTAACATGTATTATATGCATATAAAAATTTCATAAAGGTTTAATGTAAAGTATGTAATGCCGGATTAATCATCAAAATTAATGTTTAAATTTGCGTAACATCGCATTCAATCGTATCGTAAAACTTGCAAATTTTTAATCAAATATAAATCTATGTCCGTCATTCAAGTTAAAGGGATATCAAAGGTTTTTGGTGATACAAAAGCAGTTGATGATGTAAGTTTTGATGTTTCTGCCGGTAAAATATATGGGATTTTGGGTCCAAATGGGGCAGGCAAAACAACGACAATCCGCATGATTAATCACATTATGATTCCGGATTCGGGTGAAATTTTCATACTGGGTCAAAAAGCCGGTCCTAAAACACAACCGCTAATTGGATATATGCCAGAAGAACGCGGGTTATATAAAAAGATGAAAGTCGGCGAGCATCTAATGTACCTGGCCCGCTTAAAAGGTATGAAAGAACCCGAAGCCAAGAAATCACTGAATTACTGGTTAGAACGATTTGAAGCCTCAGACTGGAAGAAAAAAGAAGTCGGTGAACTATCAAAGGGTATGCAACAAAAAATCCAATTCATTGCAACTGTTGCACATGATCCGGATATATACATTTTTGATGAACCATTTAGCGGACTCGATCCAATTAACAGCGAGTTACTTAAAGAAGTAATTCTTGAATTGAAAGCACGTGGAAAAACCATTTTATTCTCAACACATCGAATGGAACAAGTTGAACAGATGTGCGATGACATTTGCTTGTATAATCACGGGCGAAAAGTACTGGATGGAAATCTTAACACAATTAAGCGATCATTTGGTAGAAATACCGTAATCGTAGAGTTCGAAGGAGATGGAAGCTTTTTTGATCAATTTGAAGGAATTCGCTTCAATAACAGGTCAAATCGATTTGTTGAAATGATTCTGGGTGACTATATGACCCCACAGGCACTTCTGGCTCAGGCAATAGATCATTTAGAAATCATTAAATACGAATTGGTTTATCCATCACTGCACGAAATATTCATCCAAACGGTCAAAGAAAGTTCTAACAAAAGGGTAAACGCATGAGTTACGATAAATTATTTTTAATCTTCAAGCGTGAATATCTCACCAGGATTCGCACAAAAAGTTTCATCATTTCGACGATTCTTGCACCTGTTGCGATTATTTTGTTGATCGCCATTCCAATTATTCTGCAAGTATCTGATTCTGAAAAAACTCAGGTAATCGGTATAAAGGATGAAGTTGGAACAGTGTTACCACGTCTGATTGAATTAAATTCTGAACGATATGTCCCTACACCTCCTGTCACAATGGACTCTTTGAGATCACTTGTACTTTCCGGAAATCTTGATGGGTTTATTGAAATCACAGAAGAACATCTTGCAACCAACAAGGACGTTGAGTTACTGTACACAGGTTCAGGTGGCATGGGTTTAATTTCTGAAATTCGCTCAGATATTCGGATGGTTTTACAAAATGAACGACTCGATCGTGCAGAAGTAGGTGCTGTAGTGCAGGAAATTCTGGCGATGCGTCCACAATTATTGACACGCAAACTCACCGCTGAAGGTGAAGAAACCCAGGATACACTGGCATTATTTATGATTGGCTATATCATGTGTTTCATTATATATGGTGCCATGTTTGGTTATGGTGCAATTATAATGCGGAGTGTGATCGAAGAGAAAACAAATCGGATTATTGAAGTGATCACATCTTCAGTGAAACCATTTGAGTTACTAATGGGTAAAGTACTTGGTGTAGGAGCTTTGGGTCTGACACAATTTATAATATGGTCGATCTCTGCTTCTGCTTTGCTTGCAATCGCTGCTCCGGTTACAGCACTTATTATTGGGGATGACGCTGCTTCAGTAGATGCTGGCGGTGCTACTACACAAGCCGCTTCTGAAATGCCCTTCGAAATTCCTACAATAGGTCCGGAATTGTGGATTACTTTTATTCTATTCTTCTTATTGGGATACTTAATCTACAGTGCTCTTTTTGCATCTGTTGGGTCTGCTGTAGACTCCGAATCAGATTCGCAACAATTGATGATGCCAATTATGGTACCAATTATATTACCCATGTTGTTTTTGGGGAAAGTTGCACAAGATCCTGATTCTACCTTTTCGGTAGTTACCAGTTTAATTCCATTTTTTGCACCCATGTTAATGCCTGTGAGGGTTGCCATGACAGATGTTCCTGCGTGGGAATATGCATTAAGCGTGTTACTGATGGTCGGTACGTTTATCGGATTAATTTGGCTCAGTAGCAGAATATACCGTGTTGGTATTCTGATGTACGGTAAAAAAGCCAGCTTTAAAGAAATGGCGAAATGGGTCCGATATAATTAGATTGGGATTCTAATCTTATTGAAATAAAAAAGGGGACTGATTTTTATCACTCCCCTTTTTTTATTTAGTTAAATCCTATGGGTAGAGCAAGTGCTATTTCAAGATGCTCAGAGTTAACTTCTTTACTGAGTTGGTGTCTGATAAGTTTAGTTGTTGATTCATGAAGAAAAAGACAAGCTATACCATTATGGTTATAACCTGTGTCAACCATACCTTGTAATAAACTTCGAAACTCGGCAAAATTATCGCCTTGTTTAACTCCACTTACCCAGGCTTTCACGATATCATCACGTTCAGCTTTTGGCGGTAATTTGATGATCAAATTCATATAGTTTTTTTAGCACCGAAACGTATGGGTTACAGGTCTTGTAACAATATCTGCACTTGATGCAGAACGCGTACGTCGTATTCGTTGTAGTACCTGCTGCTCAGAATTTCCGTTCCAACCTTCTTGTCTATCTTGTCGAAAAGCTCTAAAGATAAAAATCTTACTCTCGGATCTGAATCTGAAACTAACTCAGGCAGAAGTTCCTCCCAGTAAGATGGTGAAATTTCAATTTCCTTCAAAGTAGCAAAAGCAATATTTCTAATAAAAAATGGAAATTCTTCTTCTAAGTATTGCATCAAATTAGAACCAAATTCGCGACCCTTTGTTGTTTTCACAATAAGTGGCAATATCTTAGCGGTAAAAAGTAAGTCTTTTTGATCTTCAACAAGTAATCCACGACCAGTTTCAAAAAACTCATCTTCATCAGCTACATAAAAATAAACTTCAATAGCTCTGTTGACTAGCGGGATATCCGGCGATGTACTTATAACCCTATAGACGGCCTGTTGCACCATTTCATTTCCTTTGTAGCGTTTCAATGCTTCCATCGCTTCATGCTGAATGGCATTGGAAGTATCCGCTAATAATGATATGAATCGTTGTTGTGTACCTGAATCCCCGTTTGTAAGCTGTGCATAACTTCGAACTAAAATTGTCCTGACATTCGTATCGGGCTCATTTCGAACAATATCCTGCAAGAATAATTGAATATCAGGATCATCTTTAACCCTTCCAAATCCATCAGCTGCTTCTAACCTCTTCTTGTAATCTTCATCATTTCTTAGTTGATACCTCCAGAAAGAGGATGGTTTATTTTCGGTAAAATGGATGTTCGGTTCTGATGATATTATATAAACATTATCAACATGACCGGAACCAGATAAAGTAATACGATCACCAGTTGATGAAATTGATAAATCGATGTCATTTATTGTGCCATCCGAAAACTTGCGAATTGTTAATGGGATAAAACGAGCCGGATATAGTGCATTTGGAATTGCCTCCACTGTCAGAGCGCCGGTTGATTCATTGAATTCATAATTCACTGTGAATTTCTGGATTTCAACCTCAGGACTGGGTTCTATAAGTGGGAAAAATACATTATCAGGGACATCCATCGCCTGCAAGTAATCGGTAGCCGAGTAAACACCGGCCGGTAATTGAGCTATTGTTTGAACTTGGGTACTGTCGAATACAATGTGGTCTTGATTTCGTTGGTAGGTCTGTAAGGATTTTTCCCAGGACTGTGGTCCCCAATAGGTCCAGGTTTTTTGGCTCGAAACCGGATAATGAATCCAGTTATTTGCTTCAAAAGCTATGTTGGAATCACTTAAAGCAGCATATAACCAGGCTTGATATAATAGAATATGATTACCCTCAAGCAAAGTAGCCGGTTTGTGATATGAACCGAAATATTGGGATGCAATATCTTGAGTAAGCTGCTTTTTAACATCACCTGAATTTTCAAAAATATAACTCAATCCACCACCAGCTGAACGACCTTCCCATTTGTGATCAGAGAGGTAAACCATATTAAATGACTCATAAGGATATTCCATTGAGAGTAAACTATCCGCATGAGAGATTAAATTGGCTGAACTTTGCAACAATTCAACTGCGTCAAACGGTAATTCTGCACCCGTTTCATAGTATAATCTGTACAGTATTCCCTCGCGACGAATTGATAACATTTCTAAATCTCCCATAACCATACCAATATCAATAACAGGTATAGGTGTCGAGGATTTCCAATGAAACAGACGCTTTTCTTCCGGGAGGAGTGTATTTCCGGTAGAAACGCCATTCCCAATGGCTTTCCAGTTCGCCGGTACAATCAATCGGATGTCGGTTGTTATGCTGATATCAGGATGAGGAATTGAAGGAAACAAATCACTTCTGGCACCGGGTAAAAAAGAGGACCAAAAAGTTCCGTTATTAGTTCTGTGAACCCCAAACTGTGGATCAGCTTTATAAACAATTTCAATTTTAAAATTGGTCGCTATTGCAAATGAATCAGGTACTGGGACATATAATGAATCACTTCTCATAGTATGTTCAACCAACTGTTCATTAAATCTTACGGATTTAATATCACTACGAAGTGTGAGCAATTTAACGGTATCTACACCAGATACATTAAGTTTCATACTCCAGGTGGCTACTCCTAAAAATGTTGCCTCATCTGGTTCAACCTCCAATGTAAGCTGTAAATGATCGAAACTATAAGGTAAGTTCAAACCTGGCTCATAATCCACAACCTGTGCCATCACGACACGCGTCATTACGAGTGACATAATGAAAACGAATGACCAAATTGATATTCTACTGAAATATGGTTTCATCATTGGTTGTTTTGAATAATTTTCAACACTGTATCTTTAAGTCCATCAACGATTGAAATACCGTTTCCCGTATGTATGTTTGCGCGACCATAAACGTCCACAAAATGTCCACCTGCTCCTTGTAAAACCGGCATTAATGCGGCGGCATCCCAAATGTTTAAAATTGGGTCGAACATTACATCCGCCCTACCGGTAGCAACCATCATATGACCATATGCATCACCCCAGGTTCTATCTACCTTCACTATTTTCATCATTTCATTGATACCCATTTCGAAACCATGCTTGCGGATGTTTTTTCGATCCGTAGTAATAAGCGTGGCTTCTGATAGCTCTGTACAGGTTCTGACTTTCACTGCTTTTCCATTTAATCGTGTCCCCAGGGTAGCTGAACCCTCACACATTTCATCCATAGCGGGGGCATAAATAACACCGGCAACCGGATTATCATCAACCAAAATGCCGATTAACGTGGTGTAAAGTGGAATTCCATGAATAAAAGATATGGTTCCATCAATCGGATCCAGTATCCATTTAATACGGGCATCAGGATTAGTTATTCCATATTCTTCACCGATTATACCATGATCAGGGAAAATGCGTTGAATTTCATTGCGAATGATTTGTTCAGCTTCCCGATCAGCTATGGTAACTGGTGAATCGTCAGATTTCCGTATGACATTAAGTCCTTTGCGAAAATAAGTTAACGTGTGATCACCGCCCAATCGGGCAAAATTTATAGCATGATCTAATAATTCTCGTTCATTCACGTGCAGGTATATCCTATTCTAGTTGTATATTTGCGCCATCCCCAAAAGGAAAATTCTAAATAAACGACAAATTTCCACACAATTTTATCGTTTGTAGATTATGTTAACTATTTATGAAAAATAACATTTTAAAATGACTGAATCCCAGATCTTCGAACATATCTCAAAAAAACTCAGCTTTTCAACAAAGCAAATTCACACGGTCTCTAATTTTCTGGATGAAGGTGCTACAATTCCGTTTTTGGCACGTTATCGCCGAGAGGTGACAGGTGATCTGGATGAAGAGCAATTACGAGCAATCAGAGATGATCTGGAGTACTTTAAAACTCTCGAACAAAGACGGAACACTATCCTGAATTCAATTCGAGAACAAAATAAGTTGACTCCGGAGTTAGAAAAAAGCATTTCAGATTGTATGGATCTAACTACTTTAGAAGACTTGTATTTGCCATACAAACCGAAGCGAAAAACCAGAGCAAGTATTGCCAGAGAAAAGGGACTGGAACCTTTGGCTCAACTGATATTTGATCAGGCAACAATGAAAGGATCTGTTGAAGATATTGCCGCTACATATATCGATTCAGAAAAAGGGGTTGAAACCATAGAACATGCGCTACAGGGTGCTAATGATATTATAGCCGAATGGGTGAATGAAAATGTTGAAGTGCGGGATAAACTGCGAAAGGAATTTCGAAATTATGGTGCTGTTACCTCTAAAAAAGTATCCGCGGTCACAGATCGCACTGTTTATGAAGCTTATTATGATTTCAAATGCAGGATTAAATTCCTGAGACCGCATCAGGTACTCGCATTGAATCGAGGTGAACGAGAAAACATACTATCTGTTGGGCTTGATGTACTTGAAGAACAATGCCTGGACCATATCGATAGTGTCATCCTTAAAAATGAGGATCACATTTTTACAGATAATGTTCTGGATGCTATTGAAGATGCTTTTAAAAGGCTACTATTCCCTGCATTGGAACGCGAAATCAGAAATGAATTGACAGAAATTGCCGACGAACATGCCATCAGTACGTTTGCTGAAAACATGAAAAATCTACTCCTTCAACCGCCCCTTTCTCAAAAAATAATCATGGGGATTGACCCAGCGTTCAGAACCGGTTGTAAAGTGGCTGTAATTGATGCCACGGGAAAATATCTTGCCGGGGATACCATTTATCCAACTGAACCTTTTAAAAAAATCGCTGAAGCAGAAAAAACAATTGAACGTCTAATAGAGGCTCATCATGTTGATATAATCGCAATCGGGAATGGAACTGCAAGCAGAGAAACCGAAATGTTTGTAGCCAATTATCTTCAAAAACGCAGAGAACAGGGATCTGATCGTGAGTTATTCTATTTGATTGTGAGTGAAGCAGGTGCTTCTGTCTATTCTGCCTCAACCATTGCACGGGACGAATTCCCGGATTTAGATGCCGCACAAAGAGGCAATATATCTATTGCAAGAAGAGTACTGGATCCATTAGCTGAATTAGTAAAAATTGATCCTAAGTCAGTTGGAGTTGGATTATATCAGCATGACGTAAATCAATACAAACTTTCTAAAAAACTCGATGATGTCGTTGAAAGTTGCGTAAATCAAGTCGGGGTAAATCTTAACACCGCAAGTGCATCATTACTTACTCATGTATCAGGACTAAGTAAAACTATTTCTGAAAATATTGTCAAAGTTCGAGAAAAGAATGGTCCATTTAAATCCAGAGAGCAGCTTTTAAAAGTTGCTGGGGTTGGAGAATTCAAGTACCAGCAATCTGTTGGATTCTTGAGAATACCTGACGCTACAAATCCACTGGATAATACTGCTATCCACCCGGAAACATACGATACAGCAAAAAAACTGTGCGATAAATTTGGATTAGATCTGAAAAATTTGACCAATTTACAGTTAAAGTTATCCGAACACGTCAAAACCATGAATCGCAGACAGATTGCGGATGAACTTGGTGTTGGATTACCAACTTTTGATTTAATTATAGAAAATTTACTAAAACCGGGCCGTGATCCTAGGGAATCATTACCAAAGCCAATTTTGCGCCAGGACCTGCTAAAACTTGAAGATTTGAGTGTTGGAGATAAGTTACAAGGTACTGTTAGAAATGTAGTTGATTTTGGAGCATTTATCGATTTAGGTGTCAAACAGGATGGATTACTTCATATATCTAAAATGACTGTTGATGGATCAAAAATAGATAATCCGCATGATATTTTATCGGTTGGGGATATCTTAACCGTCGCAATTGAAAGTATAGATGCAGAAAGAGGACGAATAAGCCTGCAGTTCATTTCCAAACAAAAATAATAAATGATTTTACGGGAATTATTTGATTACCTATTCTGTTACAAGTATTTAAACAGTTTCAAATAAATTTGGTTTGGTTATATTTATTATGATTTTACATTTATACAATAAATCAAGTTTGTTCCGTTATTAACATAGTCCTGATAAACCAAATATCATACTATAAAATCATCAAAAATAATCTACTATGAAAAAAAAGCTTTACAACAAGATAAAAATTATGGGAGTTGGAATAGCCATACTCACCATGTCATTGTCTATGTCTCCAATACAAACAATTCAAGCTCAGGATGCTCCTGAGTATAATAAATGGGGTGTTGATGTTGGATTAAGTGCCTTTATGGGTAAAAAATCAGATGCTTGGTCTCCATTTACAGGTCAGATGGATGTCGAATCCGGATATTTCACTCCAGGTCTTCAAGCTAACATTCGTTACTATTTGTCACCTGCTTTCTCGTTCCAATTGGGCGCAGATTATGTGAAACTTTCTGATGATGGAGAGTCTAACAGAACATTTGACAATGATCTGTTAAATTTAACTCTTCGCGCTAACGTGTATCTTGGACGCTTGTTTGAATTTGGCAATCCTAAATGGAGCCCAAATTTTCACTTCGGATTTGGTAGAGCTTTTAGCTCATTATCAAACGTTACAGGTGAGCAAGATTCTAATGTAGATACTGGTAACTACTACTTCGGTACCGGAATTCGACGTAATCTAACAGATCGAATCGATTTCTACACAGAATATAGTTATCACATCTTTACCCGTAGTAACATTGACGGTTTTGAATTTGATTCTGACAGATTAGGTCGTTTAACAGCCGGTATCAGTTTCAAACTTGGTAGTAGCGATCGCCCACACGCAGAGTGGTATCCAAGTAACACAAATCTTTATGCTACAAGAACAAGTCTTGAACGCACAAACTCAATGTTAATGGAATATGAGCGTAGAATTGCAGAGCAAGATAGTAAAATCAATTCACTCGAATCTGAGTTGAATGTAGTCCAGGAAAATGACTGTTGTGGTGATATTCGAATTCTTGAAGAAAAAGTAGAATCACTCAACAATGAAATTAATACACTTAAATCAAGTTACGTTCCTGCAACCCAGACTACGTCACGTGATGGATATTTCATGCAAACAGTTCCTGATGGATATTATGTGCAAGTATTTGCAGATTATACACTTGAAAGAGCTCAATATGCACTTGAATTAACTAAAGAACATTTCAACAAGAATAATCCTGGTAACCATAATTATGTAATTACCAAAACTCCTACTGGAACCTGGCACATTGTGTTAATTGGTCCATACCAAGGATTCTCGTTGACACATGACATTCTTAGAACAGCTAAAACATTGTTTGATGATTCTTATGTAGAACATTTCGAATAATGTTAGATAATGCTTGAATCTTCAGGCTGGGATTTACTCCAAAAAGAAAGCCCGGGAATCGAAAGACTCCCGGGCTTTTATTTTATCTGGTTGATATCAGTTCTTTCTATCTGACAAATAACATTTCGCGATAAGTTGGCAATGGCCAGTAATCATCTGCAACCAACTTCTCGAGTTTATCGGCATACGCACGGACGTTATTCATGGCTGGAATGACATTCTTCTCCATGTGATGTGCTTTCTCATGGACTTCATCGCCGCCAAGCTCTGCATTTTGTTTAGTGAGTCCGTTTAAAGATAGAACTAATGCATTTAATGCCTCATTTACCTCTTGAGCTGTTTTTAATGAACCATCGACAGTTAAACCAACTGACTTCCCTCTCTCCGACAAAGCAACAAGTTCATTTAAATAACGAACAGCACCTGGAATCACCATCGTACGAATCATCATTTCAGTCGTTTCAGCCTCAATATTGATTGTCTTGAAATATTGTTCGAGCATAATCTCTTTACGTGATTCAACTTCACGCTCACTGAGTACATGATACTTCTCGAACAACTCGATATTTTTCTTTGATGACAAATATGGAATCGACTCCATCGTCGTTTTCAAATTGAGTAGACCACGTTTTTTAGCTTGTTTTTGCCAATCATCAGAGTATCCATCACCATTGAAGATAATACTTGAGGCTGCTTTCAACGTATCTTTAAGTACTTTAGCTAGTGCCGATTCAAAGTCAACTCCCTCTGCTAAGGCAGCTTCGAGTGCATCAGTCATTTCATCAATCGCAGCCGATGCTATAGTGTTCAAAACTACGATTGGAAATGATACAGATTGTGAAGATCCAACTGCTCTGAACTCAAACTTATTACCCGTGAAAGCAAAAGGTGATGTTCTGTTTCTGTCTCCCGCATCTTTTGGAAAATGTGGAAGTACATTTACTCCGAGTCCAAGTAATCCGCCTTTTTTAGAAGACTTAGCACCGCCATTTTGAAGTTGGGTTAATACATCTGCAAGTTGTTCACCGGTAAATATTGAAATAATTGCCGGTGGCGCTTCATTAGCCCCTAATCGGTGATCATTACCAGCTGCCGCAACACTAACTCTTAAAAGATCCTGATAATCATGCACTGCTTTTACAATCGCCGTGCTAAAGAATAAAAATGACATATTTGAATGCGGATCCTCACCCGGATCAAGCAAATTCACGCCGCTATCGGTAGACATTGACCAGTTGGTGTGCTTACCACTACCGTTTACTCCTGCAAATGGTTTTTCATGTAATATACAGACCAATCCATATTTGCGAGCTACCCTCTTTAGAGTAATCATCGTCAATTGCTGATGATCGGCTGCAACGTTTGCACTTTCGAAAATTGGTGCAATTTCATACTGTCCCGGTGCTACTTCATTATGTCTGGTTTTTACAGGTACACCGAGACGATAGAGTTCGTACTCAGCTTCCATCATAAATGATAGAACACGATCTGGAATTGAACCAAAATAATGATCTTCCATCTCCTGACCCTTTGGTGGTTTTGCTCCAATTAGAGTCCGATTTGAATGAATCAGGTCAGGACGAGAGTAATAAAATTCCTGATCGATCAGAAAATATTCTTGCTCGCAACCTACTGTAGAGAAAACTCGTTTCGCATTCGTGATATTGAAATGCTTTACAGCACGCATAGCTGAATGACTCAAAGCTTCTGCTGAACGTAACAGTGGAGTTTTATGATCTAAAGCCTCACCAGTCCATGAAGCAAAAGCAGTAGGTATACATAGAACTGTTCCGTTTTCGCTTTCTGCAATGAATGCAGGTGATGTTGGATCCCAAACTGTATATCCACGTGCTTCGAACGTTGGTCGAAGTCCACCACTTGGAAAACTAGAAGCATCAGGCTCGCCTTGGATCAGTTCTTTACCGGAAAATTCAGCAATTGCTCCGCCGCCTTTGTTAGGTGTAATAAAACTGTCGTGTTTTTCGGCTGTAGAACCAGTTAATGGCTGAAACCAGTGAGTGTAATGAGTAGCACCATGCTCCATGGCCCAATCTTTCATTACAACGGCAACAGAGTCCGCTACGTTGATATTCAACGGTTCGTTATCAGTAATCGTTTTTTTCAGGTCTTTCCAAACTGCCTTTGGGAGTCTTTCCTTTAAGGTGTCGAGCTGAAGTGTTTTTTCACCAAATATTTTTGGGATATTAAAATTCTTAATGTTGAAAGACGTTTCAACTTGTCTTACTGCTAAAATCGGGTTGAATCTTCTGTAGTTCTTACTCATTGGATATGAATTGTGAGGTTCAGATTAAAATTGGAGTCGCATTATTTAAAGCGCGAGTAAATTAAAACCATATTATTTTAATGTCAATTATGTTTTTAAATTATTTTTTTAATTTTTTAAGGTTAAATGCTATTGTATCATGGAACCGCTTTTTTAGTCGATATAACCTCATTTTTAAAAACTAATATTCGATTATCCCACCTTTTAAGTTGAAACCCGGCTCCAATAACCACTCAATTCGCCGTGTTTACTTTATTTTTTAAGTTGTTTAATGAGTCTTTCTATTAATTTCAATGAATGCTGATTTGATAATTATCCGCTATCTTTGCCATTTCATTAACTAGATATTTATGCAATCAATATTTAAAAACTGGGTTCTTGCTGCTCGATTAAAAACACTCCCCGCAGCAGTTATTCCTGTTATTATTGGATGTTCAATTGCCTGGAATGACGGCTATTTTGATCTTGTTCCTGCACTTGTTGCTATGATTTGTGCATTATTAATTCAAATTGGCACCAATTTTGCCAATGATTATTATGATCACGTTAAAGGAGCAGATACAAAGGATCGAATAGGATTTGAGAGAGCTACATCCTCAGGATGGATATCACCTAATGCAATGTTTACAGCTACAATTATCACAATGAGCCTTGCGTTTTTTATTGGCCTTTATCTCGTATGGCATGCCGGAATTGTAGTTTTGTTTATTGGTGTTCTATCTCTCATTTTCGGAATTGCTTACACTGGCGGACCCTACCCACTTGGCTACAATGGACTGGGAGATGTTTTTGTTTTTATATTTTTTGGAATTGTCGCTGTTATGACGACCTACTATGTGCAGGCAATGCAATGGTCTATGATTACGTTTTGGGCTTCTCTACCTGTTGGCGCTCTCGCAACCAACATTTTAGTTGTTAATAATTTACGCGATGTTCCAACCGACTCAGTTACAGGTAAAAGAACATTAGGTATTCTTTTAGGTGAAAAAGCTTTAAAAATTGAATACACTTTGTTTGTAATCCTCGCAGTTTCAGTCCCTCTGGTGTTCAAGTTCATATATTCATATAATTACATAATACTATTACCACTAATGTCTATCCCCCTTTTCATAATGTTGATTAGGGAAGTTTGGTTTTTTGAACACAGACCATCATTAAATAATACACTGGTAAAGTCCGCTATGGTAATGACAGTATATGGCATTCTATTCAGTATTGGGATAATTTTGGGATGATAATATGATTCATCTTTACCCTTTTAATATTCCATTTAAGGATACTTTTAAAACTTCAAAGGGTAATTTTGAATTCCGGGAAGGAATCCTGGTAAGTTTCACGCATCATAGCCATAGATTTTTTGCTGAAATTTCACCATTACCCGGATTTTCAGTATCTGATTTAGAATCTTGCACAAATATTTTCAGCACAAACGCATCCAAAATTGACGAATTCCTTATAGGAATATTAAATAATCATGATGGCGATTATGAAATCCATTCAATCCTTGAAATCGTTGAGAAAACTGCGTTATTAACTCATAAATGGATTAAAAATGAGCTTCCAACTCAGTTAATACCCGAAATTCAGTTCGCTATTGATCATATCATATTTCAAATATTAGCTGCCAGGAATACATCCGAATCTATGATTCCCGCAGATTTGATTATACCTATAAACGCTAATGTCAAAACGCTAATGGAGGCCACAAATGCATACAAATCAGGGATAAAAACTGTTAAAGTTAAAGTAGGGATGGATGCTGACCATGAATCATCATTGATCAAAAACATACGGGATAATTTACCCGATATTTCGATACGATTAGATGCAAATGGTGCCTGGGATTTCAAAAGTGCCCGTTCATTTATTGAGCAAGTCCAATCATTTGATATCGAATACATTGAGCAACCGGTTTCAATTCAGGAGTTTCGCGAGTACGGTCCACGATTACGAAACTTGGGAATACAAATAGCTGCTGACGAATCCGCCAGATCATATTTGGATGTAGTAACCTTAATTGATAATAATTCAACGGATATACTGATTCTGAAACCACCAATGATTGGAAATTTTAAAAATCTATTGAACATTTATGAACTCGCTTTACGATCGAACATACCCTGTGTATTCACTTCCAGCTTAGATTCATCTATCAATAGACGATTTGCAGCTTTGTTAGGTTTTGTATTTGGCAGCAAGAAACTCGCACATGGCTTTGGTACCGGATCACTTTTTAAATCTGATATCACAATTTTGAATGATAATATCCAGAACGGGAACTTAATTGTACCAATTTCAGGTATCTCAGTTGCTGAAATTAATTCACGTTTTATCAGTAAAACCATCTGTTAATATGATTCATAATGACTCACTATTTGCACAATTTTCTACTGTGGAACTCACATATGATGATTTGTATCTATTTAGTCAAAATTTGAGTGGTACACTTTCTTTAAAAACGGGATTAACCACTCCCCTGATTGTATTGCAGACAGAGTCGACTATTGTAACTGTTCAAATCATTGCAGCCTGTTGGTTAACAAAAATACCATTTATTGCTATTCCCGAAAAAGCCACTCCAACGGAAATTTCTTCGTATTTAAAAGATTTGAATCCGAATATCATTATCGGAAACGAGAAATTTATATCGGACGTTAAAAAGTCAGTTGGTTTTATTCCATCAATTCTATCATCAACTTTACTTTTCGATAACTTCAACGATGCAAACTCAATCTCTTTAAATAAATCAGTTCAAACGACTGATTTTATTGCTGAATCGGTCAATAGTGTTCACAATGATACCGATTCAATATTTGCTTATCTGTTTACATCCGGTACAACCGATAAACCAAAATGTGTTCCCATAACCAGATTACAAATTCTATCTGCAACCGAATCAACCCGAAAAAATCTGCCAATCGATAAATCTGATCAATGGCTACTTACAATACCATTAAATCACATTGGTGGGATCAGTATCATCACAAGAAGTGTGATACTTGGGTCGTCACTACGATATATTCCAAAATTTGATGTGGAAATCGTACAAAAAATCCTCTCAAGTGAATCTAAAGTAACATTTTGTTCTTTAGTACCAACTCAATTGCAAAAAGTAATGATGGATTCCTCGTTTCAAGTTCATTCAAAGTTCAATAGCATCTTACTGGGTGGTGGACCAATTCCTGAATCCACTATTGAAACGGCACGATCAAGACGCATTCCTGTGATACCCAGCTTTGGAATGACCGAAACAACTGCGCAATGCATAGCGGTACCATTTCCCGAAATGAATAGTGCCCCTCTAAATTCTTGTGGAAAACCACTTCATGGTGTTGAAATTCAAATTCGCCCTCCCGCTAACTCCCACGAAGCCGATTCNNGATTCAAAGAATCCGGGTTTATTATGGGTACGGGGTCCACAAATCATTAAGCAGTATTTGAATAAAAATGATCGCCAGAGTTTTGATGAGGATGGATGGTTTAATACCGAAGATTTCGCTGAAATTGATTCGAATGGATTTGTGCAAATACTGATGCGACGAACTGATAGAATCGTGTCAGGTGGCGAGAATATCAATCCGGTTGAAATCGAAAATTTAATTCTTCAAATGACTGAAATATCCGAAGTTTCTGTAGTGGGATTACCGGATGATATTTGGGGACAAAAAATTGTGGCAGTACTACCATCAAGTATTGCACACCATAAAGTTAACCCCGATGACATAAAACTTTTTCTAAAGGGAAAATTAGCACAATTCAAAATGCCGAAAGACATTATCGTTGTTGAATCTATTCCACGTACCAGTTCAGGTAAAATTAAGCGCTTTGAGTTAATCGAAATGATCAGTCAATCAAACCAACCCGAGTAAACAACACATCCACTTGTGAGACGTGGTGATTCAAATCAAACGCATTTTCAATTTCATCAACTGACAAATGCTTCAACATGTTCTCATCCTTTAGAGCGAGCTCTTTTAGGGGCTGGCGTGACTCCCAGGCTTGCATCGCTAAGGGTTGAATCATATCATAGCTTTCTTCACGAGATACGCCTTTGTTGATGATTTTGAGGAGTAACCGCTGAGAAAATACCAATCCGTGTGTTTTCTGGATATTTTCGAGCATATTCTCCTCAAAAACCACCAAATTATCAATAATTCTGGCAAATCGATCTAACATATAATCGAGTAGCATCGTGGCATCAGGTATTATAATCCGCTCAGCCGCTGAATGTGAAATATCTCGTTCGTGCCATAGCGGAATATTCTCAAAAGCCGTAACCATATATCCACGAAGTACACGTGCACATCCTGTTATGTTTTCAGAACCAATCGGATTTCGTTTATGTGGCATGGCCGAAGACCCCTTTTGACCGGCCATAAAACGCTCCTCTACTTCCCGGGTCTCACTTTTCTGTAGATGACGTACTTCAACAGCCATTTTTTCCAAGCTGGATCCGATTAACGCAATGATGGACATGTAGAACGCGTGACGATCACGTTGCAAAGTTTGTGTAGATATTGGAGCCGGTTTAAGTCCCAGATACCCACATACCAAAACCTCAATTTGTGGCGGAATATTCGCAAAGGTTCCAACTGCACCTGAAATTTTACCGTATTCGATTTCATCGGCGGCTTTTTCAAATCGATCTTTGTTACGGAGCATTTCAGCATACCAAAGCGCACATTTCAAACCAAAAGTAGTAGGTTCAGCATGAATACCATGTGTTCGACCCATCATTATGGTGTATTTATGCTCTTTAGCCTTTTTCGCAAGCACCTCAATCATTCTATCAATGCCTTTACGCAGGATTTCATTTGCCTGCTTAATTCTCACACCGGTTGCAGTATCTACCACATCAGTAGAAGTCAGTCCATAATGGACCCATTTCTTTTCTTCACCTAGTGTTTCTGAAACAGCACGAGTAAATGCAACGACATCATGACGGGTTACTTCTTCGATTTCCTTGATACGATTTATGTCAAAACCAGCGTTTTTGTACAGTAAATCTACATCTTCTGAGGGGATATGCCCTAATTCACTCCATGCTTTACAAACTGCAAGCTCTACATCTAACCATGACTGAAATTGATTCTGTTCAGTCCAGATTGCAGACATTTCTTTACGGGAATAACGATCGATCATTTTTGAAATTTTATTCTGTTACTTTTGTTTCAGATGAATCCGGTGATTTGACAATTACTTTTGTAATCCTGTTGTTCTCAACAACAGAAACCGTAATTTTAAGTCCTTTATATTCAATGGTTTCATCTATTTTAGGAATTCTTTCCAGAATGTGATAGATGAGTCCACCAAGAGATTCGTACTCATCATCGTCACTTACAATATCTACTCCAAGAATATCCCCCAAATCATCGAGGTCTATTTTAGCATTAAATATGTAATCACCATTTTTCCTACGTGTAAAAAGTGCTTCCTGTCCACTATATTCATCGTGCATTTCGCCGATAATTTCCTCAAGGACATCATCCATCGACACAATACCATCGGTACCACCATACTCGTCAACCACTATGGCAACGTGTGTTTTTTCACGTTGAAAATCGCGTAAAAGGTCATCTAATTTTTTTGAAGGCGGAATATATATTGCCTTGCGCGCCAGGCTTTTCCAATTTATTGCAACGCTTTGATTCTCTTTATCAATAAATGGAAGTAAATCCTTGGTGTGAATTATTCCCACAATGTTATCAAGGTCGGTTTCATACAATGGCATGCGTGAAACACTTCTCTCCCGAATGGTTTTAAGAACATCAACCAGAGTATCATCTGTTGAGATTGCGATGATATCAACTCTGGAAGTCATGATTTCCCTGACTGTGGTATTACCAAATTCAATCACATTTTCAATGATTTCACGTTCATCACCCACAAGAGATCCCTGTAATTCCCCCACTTCAGCTATAGTTCTCAGATCCTCAGAAGAAAATTTATCTACCGGTTTAGGTAATCTTTTTTCCATGAAGGCTGTCATAGAACCGAGACTTTTCGCAATTGGTGCCAACAGAATATAGAACACGAACAGAAATCCACTTAATCCTTTAGCAACCCCTTTCGGGTTTTTCAAAGCAAGGATTTTAGGAGTAATTTCGGACATAATGACAATGACCGATGTCAATACAATGATTTCAATAGTATAGACGATGTAATCAGGAATATCGATCAATACCAGTAACTGTCCGGTAATAACAGCTGCCATAACCGCAGAAATTATATTTGCAACCGTATTACCGATTAGAATAGTAGACAACAGACGTCTGGGTTTATCCAACATCCCAAGGACACGTTTTAGCGCAACATCAGACCTCGATTCTTCGATATCATTCGGACTGAGATTCCCGCTAAGTGAAAAGAATGCCACTTCAGCACTTGAAAACAATGCCGAAAACACCAATCCAAGCAACATGACAACAAATAACGTCCCTACATTTACCCAATCTACTACAGCCAAAGATTCAGAGGTCAATGGATCTGAAAGTACGTCCAATTGAAAAAGAAAAACCGTAATTATTGCGTCCAATGGGTATCCAGGTTCTAAGTAACTGATATTCGTAGCTAAAAACACGTGTGCAAATATAAAGAGATCTGTAAACAATCGTGCATACAGATCTCTTTACTATAACTCTAAACAAAATTAGAATGGCAAATCATCTTCTCCTTCATCGGGAAAATTTGAATCTGCTGAATTAACGGCAGCTTCAGGACGTTGTGTGTCACGTGATGGTGATGTATTTCCAGAGCTACCATCTTTACTGTCCAACAATTGAATTGTTTGGGCTTTAATTTCAGTGGTGT
>DLXM01000096.1 GCA_003448835.1 Bacteroidota bacterium
GATATTCCGTAGGATCACCCGGAAAAGTTACGGGGGTATCAAGTCGGATTTCATCGAATCCGGTATTATATCCAACTCCACTTCCTGGTTTATCCCATTCGCGCAGGACTTGTGCATTTGATGAGATCGTTCCAATGATGTCATCCCCAATATTCGTTCGATATAGTTTGTATCCGGCGAAATCCTCTTCCTGCGTAACCGGATCAATGGATGATTCTGAAATATCACTCCAATATACACTTGCAGTCCCCGCATTCAATTCAATTCGCATTTCGGGTACTGTTGGTGGTTCTGGTACTAAAAAGCGTGTACGAGTTCCATCTTCGTTCTCTGTCCCATCAAATAATCGGTAAGCCCAATCTATGTTTTCAACCAAATTTGCTCTTGATGCCTCATTATCATAATCATCTACATTTGCAACTTGAGATGGAATAACCCCCTGAAAAGCCTGTGGCATTTGTGCGGCGACAAAAGCAATATAAACTGAAACAGTTTCACCTGAATTGATTACCGGAAATGGTCCGATTGAATTCAACTGAATATAATTTCCATTTGAGGAGTACCCGTCATTTCTGAGTGCTTCACGATTCTCATTCAATGGCCACTGAGCTGCCATTCGATTGTAGCGTTCTAAATCATCATTTGGACGTGAAAAGGCACCTGCACCTGAACCAAACAACCAAAAATCAGGTCCAACGCGTGGTGGTTGAAGTCCGGCTTCAATTACTTGCTCAGATCTGCGTGGATGAAATTCCACTCCGCGATATTCAGTACCCAGAATTACATTTGCACCATAGGTATTGATCCGGGGTTGATCAGATGATCCGCGATCAAAAATATACATGGCATATTGATCATCTAACCATCCCATCCCACCTTTGTTAAAGAATGCGGATCCTGTTTCAACAGTTGTGGTGATATTTCTAACGACCATATCAGAGTAGACACCAAAATAAACATCGCGCCAGGTATCCTGACTATTATTCGTGATATCATACTTAATAATGGTCATTGCTTCAGTAAATCCGAAATTCCAATTGTATGATTCCATGGTTATATCAGCATACAAAGGCGTAGTATGTCCGGCTATTGCCTGATTTCCGATGGTTGTATTACGATCGGTGAACGTTGCGATCAAGTCCTGGTGTGAAATGGCAACAGGCGAAAAGTTTGGATCATTTTGAAGTGATGATCGCTCTAAAAAGAGTGCCCCGTCGTTAGTGAATTCGAACCCGGCTGCACCTTGTGAATATCCAGCTGCATTTGTGACCGCAGAAGTAGAAACTCTGATTTCACCATTAACATTTGCACCTAGCCAGATTCCGGCCTCAAATAAATGCTCAGTTCCAGATCCTCGAGGATACTCCATACTTGGTTCCCCGACCGGAACATTACGCACATTGGGGCGTCCAATGGTTCCCACATTGGTGAATGATATGCCCAGATTACTGACTTCGACCGCTTTTCTTTCAAAAACGTTTTGTGCTGACATATCAAAAAATAGGACGACAGTGATTAATAGTGACAAAAACCACGATCTCAACAGATTGCTAAAACTCATTAAATAGTTTCAAAAAATAGTACGTTAATTGCGAACTGCTGTAATTGCTAAATAGATTCGGTTCGCCTTTTATGTCGACTAAAATACTTCAGAATAATTTAAAACGAAACTTAAAACACGTACCAATCCAGATTTTTACATTAAGGTAACATGTCAAAGATTCTAAAATAGAATTCGCTATCTTTTAGAACTGCAAAAAACAAGATTTCAACAAAAGAATTATTCAATGCGTATTACTCTAACTGCTTTTTTAATACTATTTATTCATCTTTCAGCATCAGCTCAAATCATCGAGGGATTTAACTCACCTGTTAAAGGTAGCTACGCGGACGGTCAGGCTCCCCTACCAAGCGGAAATTGGTTTTTGGCTGAGTCGCTTATAGGAAATTTAGATGCCGATCACAAATTTGGCTCACACTCGATAAGAATGGGATCTGCCCTACCTTCATTTGGTTCACGAGTCCAGATGCAATTTGATGTGGATGGTGCTGGACAAGTAAGTTTTTATCATGGTTCCTATAAAACAGATGGAAATGCTGGTCTACATAGCGTAATTCAACTTCAGCAATCTACAAATGGTGGATTTCAGTGGACTGATATTGGCGAACCCATTACAACCTCTAATACTTTTGAATTAGCCACTTTCGATGTTGATTTTGATGGAAACATCCGGTTCCGGATTGTAAAACTGGAAGGTGGATCTGCCGGATCCAGGAATCATCGGGTCAATATTGATGATTTTACCGTAACTGAATTTTTTGAATCTTTTGCGGATGCTCGCTTAGCACTTGAAATCAATGATGAGCAAACCGATTTATCCGGTGATCTGACTGTTGATTTTGGTGAAACCGTCCCTTCTTCGGTGATCCAATCCCGTTTTACGATCACCAACACGGGTCAATCTACATTAATTGGCTCAGCGACTCTAAGTAATCAAAATGAATTCACATTCGACTCTCAAACCGATTTTTCACTCGACTTCAGAGAATCACACGAGATTGTTGTGGTTTTTGAATCACAAGATGCCGGTAATTATACAGCTGGATTACAAATTTCATCAAATGATTCGGCAAATCCAGTTATTTCGGTAGAGTTATCCGGTGAAGTTCTTAATACCGATACTACAATTCCCATCTCACAGGCCCGAGATTTGCCTTTCGGAACCATTGCAACTGTATCAGGTTGGGTATCAACAGCTAACGAATTTGGCGGACCAATTTTTATACAGGACAACACAGCCGGAATTGCTGTTTTCTATAATCCTCTACATAGTGCTGTACAACGCGGAGATTCAGTAGTTGTGACCGGACCCATAACCGAGTTCAATCCAACAGGCAATAATGAAGGCACATTCTTGCGACAAATTTCAGGTAATAATGTCCAGTTCACCGTACATCCTGAAGGTAGAAAAACAGTATCTCCACGAACCATCACACTTGAGACGATGAATGAAGGGTGTTGTGAGTCGCAGTTAGTTCGCATAGTTGATGTCGAATTCACGGTTTCGGGCAACTTCCCAACTAACACACAGAATTTCACCATTCAACAAAATGGAGAATCAGCTGCTATTCGAATTGACACGCGTTCAAATTTTGCCGGAGCTCCAATTCCGGTTGGACCGGTAACTGTCGTTGGCGTAGTAGATCGCTTTAATGGGACTTACCAGCTTAAACCACGCGACACAAATGATTTAGGCGTCGAAGAATTTGAGAATCCGTTTGCGGATGTATCCAAAGATGAAACCTTTGATGTTGCCACCTGGAATATCGAATGGTTTGGTAATTCAAGTAATGGTCCGGATGACACTCAACTTCAATTCAACAATGTAAAGCAGGTCATTGAAACAATGGATCTGGATTTATATGCTCTCCAGGAGATATCAAATGTTCAGGAATTCTACAGGCTTGTTGATTCTTTGGATGAATATAGTGGATTCATTGCCAATTATGGTCAAACACAAAAGGTTGCATATTTATATAAAACGAGTGTGATTGATTCCGTAAGCAGCGGGTTTGTTGCGACAGCGAGTCGTTGGGCAAATGGACGATTCCCATTTATGTTTGAATTTGATGCCACAATCAACGGCGAAACAAGAAGAATTCGATCCATCAACTTTCACGCAAAAGCATTTGCGTCACAATCTGATTATGATCAGCGAGTGGTAGATGCTCGAGAACTAAAAATTTATACTGATTCGCGAAAATCCACTGATAATCTGATCATCCTTGGGGATTTCAACGACGATGTTATCGAATCGACCTGGGCCGGGCTTACATCACCGTATCAGCCGTTTCATGATGACCCGGATTACACAATCGTGACCAGAACCCTTAGTGAAATGGGATTTACTTCATATCGATCAATCAGTAATATTGATCATATCGTGATAAATAGTGGACTATTCCCGGATTATTTATATGGATCTGAGCAAATCGAAAATACGGGGTACATTGGTAGCTATCTTACTACAACCTCGGACCACTACCCAGTTTGGTCTCGTTTTAAATTTGTAACTGATACCAGTATCGATGAACCCCAGGCTGATTTGCCTTTTCAGAATTCACTGGAGCCAAATTATCCTAATCCGTTTAATCCATCGACCAACTTATTCTTTACACTTGCTGATTCGGATCAGGTGACTCTCAAGGTATATGATATGACTGGTAGAGTGGTTTCAGTTTTATTGAGCAATGTTCAATTTACTCCGGGATCTCATCAAGTCGCGTTTACTGCTGATGATTTGTCATCGGGTGTTTATCTATACACGATTCAAACTTCTTCAGGTTTCACAGCCACACAAAAGATGGTCTTACTGAAATAGTTAGTTTAACATGTGAAATTCGCCATACAGGTATTGACGTAAATAAAAAAAGGGATCCGACTCAACACCGGATCCCTTTTTATTTTGAAATCAAATTCGAAACAGAGTTACGTTATTGTTTCATTGCCTCAGGAATTGCACCCTCATAAATGCTTTTCAGATTGGACACTTTCAGATTTGTGAGTCCCTGAATTTTCAGGTTATCCCCTTTTACAATACCCAGATTATAAATCGGGATTTCCATTTGTTTGAAATGATCAGTTACAGCGTCCAGTTTATCCGGTTTAACCGAAATCACAACGCCACTTTGGGCTTCACTAAACATGGTATCTAAGGTGATTCCTCCTAATTCGGAGACATCCAAAGCAGCACCTATATTTCCAAAAATCGCCATTTCAGCTAAGGTGATTGCCAATCCACCATCCGACAAATCATGTGCGGCTTCAATGAGACTGGATCGAATCGCTAAAAGCAACGCACTCTGAAGCTTTTTCTCGAATTGCAAATCAATTACTGGTGCATCTCCGGCTGTGATTTTATGACACCAGCTCAGGTATTCTGATGCACCAAGTCCTCGACGCGGAGCACCTATATACAATACAACATCGCCCTCGGACTTAAATGAAGCCGTTGTAGTATCACGTTCTACGCTTTCTACGATACCCAACATTCCAATAGTTGGAGTTGGGAAAACCGCACCTTTAGGATTTTCATTATAGAAACTAACATTTCCACCTGTTACCGGAGTATTAAGCACCTTACAGGCGTCTCCCATACCTCCGACAGCTTCTTTGAAGACCCAATATAGTTCAGGTTTATATGGATTCCCGAAATTCAGACAGTTTGTAATCGCTACAGGCTTTCCACCGGCGCAGACCACGTTTCTGGCAGCTTCCATTACGGCAATTTGTCCACCTTTACGCGGATTCAAATATACATAACGTCCGTTACAATCAGTTTTTACTGCCAGCCCCTTGTCAGTTCCTTTCAGACGTATAACTGCAGCATCTGAAGGACCAGGTCCACTTACCGTATTTGTACGAACCATGGTATCATATTGCTCATAGACCCATCGTTTTGATGCAATATTCGGGGAAGCCAACAAATCGCAAATAACCATTTCAAAAGGACGATCTTCGTTGATAGAATCTTCGTCGAACGCCATGGTTTTCTCAAGATATGCCGGTTTTTTGGTTTCACGTTTGTAAACCGGTGCACCACCACCTAAGACTAAAGAATCGGCAGGGATGTCGGCTTTAACCCCACCCTCTTTTTGATAAATTACACGCTTGGTATCTGTAACGTGTCCGATTACGACCGCATTCAGATCCCATTTTTTATAAACATCAATAATTTCTTGTTCACGACCTTTTTCAGCCACGACGAGCATTCGTTCCTGGCTTTCGGAAAGCAACAATTCGTACGCCGTCATCCCTTCTTCACGAGCCGGAACTTTATCGAGATCCAATAGCATACCGCTTTTACCTTTGGCACTCATTTCAGAAGTCGAACATGCGATTCCGGCAGCTCCCATAT
>DLXM01000329.1 GCA_003448835.1 Bacteroidota bacterium
TTTGGCCAACTTCAAAACAACATTCACCTGTTTCACAAGTTCTACTCGACCACATCAACAGCGAAAAGGAACAAATAATAAAAGAAAACTTTGAATGGTATCAGTTTTTCTAATGATAATTCAATCGCAAAATCTGTGAATACCGACTCGACAAGTAATTGACACACAATAATTTGTATTGCAAACTATTTTATTATATATAATTATTAAAATTTATATATACATATTTGTATTTTGTATATTTATTTTTACTTTTCATTTATATAACGACTAATATTATATTAGCGTCATTTATTACCGTCAATAACTGTCACTCCAATATCATCCAATGAAAAATTTATTAACCCTCCGAGGATCGCAGCCTCATGGTCGTGTTAATTCCACGTCCGTTTTTTTGTCCATAGTTACAATCATGTTTATGATTTTAACCGGACTCACATCTATCGCTTCTGCACAAAGTCCGATCGGAACCCGTTCACAATCCGGCAATATGTCCAACATCCAGGCAGGTGATACATGGGAGACGTTAGGTTCAGGACTTGATGCTCCTGCCAATGCAATGGTTACTGTAGGCGACTTTTTATATGTAGCTGGTGGATTTCAAAGCGCCAATGGTAACGCTGCTATTCGTTTTGCCAAATTTAATCACACCAATGATACTTGGGAGGCTATTAATGGTCCACAGGATGAGGTCAAAGCGATGGTTGCCCACGATGGAAAGATCTACGTCGGAGGATTTTTTGATAATGTGGATGGAGAAGCATACACACATCTGGCGATATACACCATCCCAACTGAAATTCCGGGGGGTTGGAGCGCCCCAGCAGATTTACCCGATGGAGATGTTCAGGCATTGGCGATACATGGTGAGTATTTGTATGTTGGGGGATCATTTCAAAATATAGGAGCATTGGCGGTTGATGGTGCAGCACGCTATCACNNTATCACATGGCCAACGATACCTGGGAAAGAATTGGTGGTGTAAGCAGTGATTTCTTCGGTAGTAGTTTTGGTGCAGGAAGTGTATCAGCAATTACTTCGGACGGAACCCATGTATTCTTTGCGGGATCATTTACGGTTAATTTGAATGGAACGGATGTTCCTGGTGTGATTCAGTATACCCCTGGAACGAATACCTGGCAAGCCCTTGGACAAGGGATTGATGAGAATGGCCCTGTCAATACACTCGCTACTTATGATGGAAAATTGTATGCGGGGTCGGGTGATATGTCTTCAGGACCATTCTTTGAAGCGGGGTCGATTGCATTAAGTAAAATCGGGGTTTTCAATTACAATGCCGTAGATAGGGCCTCGGAGGAATGGGTATCGTTCGGCGACGTCTTGGATAATTCGGTAAATCAGTTGAGGGTGTATAACGGAAAGCTGTTCGCAGTCGGTAATTTTAGTTCTGTTGATGGTAATGCAGAAAAAGGGATTGCCATGTATGATTTTGAGACACCGGGTTGGTCGGGATTCGGAGGTGGACTGGTAAGTTTTGGATTCGGTGCAGGTGAATCCATTGGATTTGCCGGTGGTCAGTTATATGCAAGTGGTGGATTTGACACGGCTGGGGGAGTTGGTGCAACTCGAATCGCTCGCTGGACCGCTGATTTTGGTGCTGACGAAAGTGGCGGTGGCGGAGATGGTGGCGGAGGTGGACCGGTCACGTTTTCTCTTACGGCTCCGGGTGATGTTACAAGTAGCGTGTCCGTGAATCCATTGTTTACATGGGAGGCTCCGGTGGGGGTTGATGTGGACTATTACACACTCGAGATTTACGACAATGCAGATCTGACCGGATTTCCATACTTCCTCAATTTTGACGCAATCACAACAACTTCATATCAGTACGGTGATTCCTTTGCTGATTTACCCTTGCTCGGTGCTACGACCTATTACTGGCAGGTCAATGCCTATGAAAATCCAGATGTACTCGTAGCTGAAAGTGAATATCCGTTCAGTTTCACTACTGAATCACTCGAACTTGTCCAACCTACGCTAGTAGCTCCGGCAGACAATGATGAGGATGTATCACTCACCCCGACCTTTACCTGGAGTAAGGATGCCTTGGCGGAATCTTATTTGCTGGAGTACAGCGAGGGTGCTACCTTGAGCGGCACTCCAACACAAGTGAACCTGACGTTGGCACAGTTGACCGATGCAAATCCGAATTACTCGTATACCTTATCTGGGGGCAGCGAGCTCGAGGCGAATACCCAATATAGCTGGAGAGTAACTGCCAAGAAGACTGGCGAGGACGATAAACCCAGTGCGGTGGCTAATTTTACGACAATAGACTTAAGTCCAGGTGCCTTTACATGGAATTTCGATCCACTTGAATTTATTGTCTCTGGAGATATAAATTCATTTAATACTTCTTGGACCCAATCTGAAGGTGCCACCTCGTATGAACTGAATTTCAAAATTGGTGACCAATCATTTAATGTATTCGATGACCCAATTATCGTAAATGCACCTGAAACGAGCTACGCAGTAGATAACACTAAGTTGGTCAATGGATTTACCTATACTGTTGAACTCACGGCTGTCAATGAACATGGAAGGACTTCTACGGATCCATTGACTATTATCTACACACCAACTAAACCGGAAGCCGTTAGTCCGTCCGCTGGAGCTTCTGTGGGTGCCATTACCCCATTTGAATGGGAATCCACTGAAAACTTTGGTCTTTTACCTGGAAATGTATTGGTTCAGATTTTATATGCAAATGACGAGAGCGCCGATCCGGTGAATGATCCAGCCGATGGGATTCAGTTTGACTTCGCTGGTACAACCGACGTTTCAGAGTCGAAGACCCTTGCTGAACTCTTCGCTACCCACGAAAGCGTCGATATTGACGATTTTCTCGCAGATAATGTCGGACAAACACTGTACTGGCGTGTGAGTAACAAATCCGTTCGGCTTGCTGACGATGATGCAGAATCACAACGCGAAGTGTTCTGGTCGGATTTGGAATCGTTCAAAATCCCGGGTCCACCACCAGGCGATTTTAGTTTATCGACTCCCGCCAACGGCGCTACGGTTGAAACATTTCTTCCCACGTTCACCTGGCAGCAGTCAGCCAATGCGACATCCTACATATTTCAAATTTCAAAAACGACCAATTTTGATACACCACTATTTGAGTCTGAAGCTCTCGGACGTGGTAGTGATGAAAATACAGTGACGTACACCCTTCCCGATAACGAGGTACTGGAAATTATTTCCCAATATTACTGGAGAGTCATTGCATCGAATGATGGTGATGTTGATGAAACCAGCAGTACCAGTGGATTTAAAACCTATTTTAACCGGGAGTTTGTCATTGAAAGTCCAACGGATGAGGGAATTTATTCATCTGTGGATGAAGCACGGTCCATAAACTACAGTTGGTCGCACATTTTTGCCGATAGTGATGAGTTTTTTAACTACTCGTACTTTTTTATTGATGATATTAGAGTGTTTAGCAATCCTTATGAAACGATATCTGAAGGAAAAGTTTTCGGTTATAATCCAGGTGGGCTTAGAAGTGGATTCAATTACACCTGGTATGTTGAAGGTTATGCTGATTATGGTGATTTATCAACAGGCACCATCCGCAGTACAGACAGAACGTTTACTATAAATCCGGAGACACCTTCGGTTTCTGCCCCGGTTGCTAATGCAACGTTGACTTCATCAACTGCCTTTTCGTGGTCAGCGGATGAAACGATTTATTCTATGGATGAAGGCACGATTGGGGGCAAGTTTGAGATACAGTTATTGTTTGAAAATGATGTGAATGCTGATCCAATCACAAACCCGGATGATGGCTTTCATTTCGAAGTCTTTGGATCTATAAACGATGTTGATGAGTCTATTACACTTAATGGGTTAGTCGATTCAAACGATGATGTCACATTGGATGACATTCTGGGGCTTGAGGGACAAACCTATTACTGGCGGGTGCGGATTCATCCAGAGTACACGCAACTGGATCAAGATCGGGTTACGCTGTGGTCAGACCTGCGTGCAGTGCAAGTTCCGGGTCCACCATCAGCATTTACACTCATATCCCCCGATGATGAAGCTGTTTTTACTACAAAACAAGCCTTAGATGATCAAGTATTTGGCTGGTATCCGGCGAACATGGCTAATACATACGGTATTGAGTATTTTTTTGATAATCACACTGTCTACTCTACTGCAAATACATTAGAAAATACTACAACTTCATTTTCAGGTGCTGAACTGGATTATTTTAATCATGGATATACCTATTCTTGGAGAGTTCAAGCATTCAACGAGGATGGTAGTACATTCAGTAATACACATACCTTTACACTTGCGCCTGACGCTGCACCTGTCTTAACATCACCAGTATCTGGTGGAAGTGTCTCAGGAGCTACAAAATTTGAATGGACCGGGAATCCTTCGATTTATGATGCCGGAACAAGTGAGCGTATAACTGGAAATTTCAAAATCCAGGTGCTCTTTGAAAACAATCCCGACGTGGATCTGTCTGAAAATCCATCACAAGGATACGAAGCCATTGTACCCCAAGAGGCTACAACTATTAATGAATTTTCCAAAACATTGAGTGAATTATTTACTGAAGAGGAAGTTCAAGACATTCTCTTTAGAACCGGAGAAACCTTGTTTTGGAGAGTTAAAGTTGATCCGGTTTATGACGGAGTAACTCAAGAAAGAGTGACGCTTTGGTCGGATTTGGAGTCATTTATTATTCCGGGTCCTCCACAAGCATTTGATTTGTTAACTCCGGCGAATCCATCTGCTGACATTTCGGTCACTCCCACTTTCACATGGGAACAGTCGCAGAATGCGGAGTCATATGT
>DLXM01000051.1 GCA_003448835.1 Bacteroidota bacterium
GGGAATTTCAAAAGTGTTGAGGATAGTCTCGCATTTGAAGTTGTCTATAATAAATTGAGGTGGGATGCTGCCAAGGTTCAACTCAGTGAATATTACATTGACACAAATCAGCCTGAAAAAATGTTATATGAATTTCGGGGACTGATGCGCGACCAACCATTTAACGACTCTCCTTTTTTGATTACCGGACAATATTATTTAGATCAGGGACAATTGTCGGCCGCAAAACCATTCATACTTCGTGCTCATGAAAATACTCCATCAGCTTATACGTTTAAAATGTTGGGGGCAATTGAAGTTGATGCCGGTAATTTCAGAGAAGGAATTCAGTTATTAGAGCAATCACTGGCCATCCAACCTGGTGATACGCAAGCGATGTTCAATTTATCGGGTGCATATGCACAAATCGGGGAAATAGACAAGGGATATAAAATTGCATCAGATTTAGTGGATTTGAGTCCAAATTTTCCGGGTGCACAGCAATGGAAGTCACAATTAGAAAGAGTTATTCAAAGAAGAGGCAATTAAAATGGCATTAATGATATCCGTCTCGGGAATCCGGGGCATTTTTGGTACTGATCTGAATCCAGAGAATCTGGCGAGATTTGCGGCGGCTTATGGCACGTGGACTGGAGGCGGAACGGTTATATTGGGAAGAGATTCCCGTGTAACTGGTGAACTCTGTGAACAGGTAATTACTGCGGCATTACAATCAGTTGGATGTGATGTTATTAAGCTCGGAATTGTGACAACACCGACTGTAGCGATGGGTGTACTTCGACATAAAGCTGCAGGTGGAATCGTAATATCCGCCAGTCATAATCCGGCTCAGTGGAACGCACTCAAATTATTGAACGATCGTTCTGAGTTTTTGGATGCCGACCAAGGTGCTACTGTTATGAAAATCGCACAGGAAACGGGTCCCACTTATGTAAGTTATGACAAAATCGGCGCCGTGAGTTATGATCATGACATTTCACAATATCATATCGATGAAATCCTCAAACTACCCTACATCGATCGCGAAACGATATCTAAGGGCAATTTTCGAGTCGCTGTAGACGCTGTAAATGGAGCGGGTTCGATTATTATTCCAGAATTGCTGCGGCAGTTGGGTGTCAACACCATCGACACCATCCATTGCACCCCAAACGGGATTTTTCCACATAATCCTGAACCATTGCCAGAGCATTTGACTGAAATTTGTGAGTTGGTCAAAAAAACAGGTGCTGACATTGGATTTGTAACTGATCCGGATGGAGATCGACTCGCACTCATCGATGAAAACGGACGATTTATTGGTGAAGAATACACCATAGCAGTTTCATTGGATTTTCATCTGGGCAAAAAATCAGGTCCTATAGCTGTGAATTTGTCATCTTCTCGAATAAGCGAAGTAATCGCAAAGAAACATGGCGTTACGTGCCACCGCTCTGCTGTTGGTGAAATCAATGTGGTCAAGAAGATGCAGGCGGTCGATGCTGTATCAGGTGGTGAGGGCAATGGTGGGGTAATCAATCCGGATATTCACCCGGGACGTGATGCCTTAGTTGGAATCGCAATGACACTTCAACACTTAGCTGAGCAAAAAACTACGCTGGGTGAGTATCGTAATAGTCTACCGGACTTTCACATTGTGAAAAGTAAAGTTGAGTTGGGAACTGTAAATGCAGATGAGGTTTTGGCCAAAGTCACACAAATTTATGCGAATGAGAAGATCAATACGATTGACGGTGTAAAAATTGACTTCGAAGACGGATGGGTTCACCTCAGAAAATCAAACACCGAACCAATAATTCGGGTATATTCCGAAGCTATGAGTGAAAAACGAGCTCGTGAAATTGCGGCTCCTGTAATGGAACAATTGAAATAATAGACCTATGCTAAAATCCATGACCGGTTTCGGCCGGGCTGAAGTCAGTGAATCAAATGTAACTTTTACGACTGAAATCAGATCCGTAAATAATCGTTATTGCGAAGTTTCGCTGAAAATTCCACAATCGCTGCAAAATCTTGAGAATGAAATCCGTGAGCTCATCCAAAAACGAGTGAGTCGTGGCAAACTTCACGTTTTTATCCGTATGGATGAAGGCGTTGAGGCAGTGACCAGAATTCATTTCGATCGTGAAGCGGCGCTTACGTATTATCGTATGCTCGAAGAATTAAGATATTCATTAAGTATTGATGAGCCTATCAATATGGATCATATTTTAAGTAACGAAAGTGTATTTAAAATACCGGATGATCATATAGACAGGATCGAAAAAATGCGCCCAATCCTCATCGATTGTGTTGAAAAAGCGATTGAAGATCTCAAAAAGATGCGGGCGCAGGAAGGAAATCACCTCAAAAAAGATTTCATGGAGCGCTTGGATGCAATAGATCAGGTTTGTGAAACGATCAAAAATCTATGCACCGAACGAGTTCCCGACGCCCGAAAGAAACTCAATGAACGGATTGAAACCCTCCTTGAAACCGACAATTTTGACCGGGAACGCCTGGAAATCGAAATCGCTTTACTTGCCGATAAACTGGATGTCACCGAAGAATTAGTCCGCCTAGAATCACATACTAAGTTTTTCAGAGAAGCTCTCGATGATGGAGAATCTGTTGGGCGAAAACTGAATTTTTTGATTCAGGAAATGCATCGCGAGATCAATACGATCGGATCCAAAGCTAATCATGCGGGGATTGCACACCACGTAGTTGACCTGAAAGAATCGCTGGAAATCATCCGCGAACAGATTCAAAATATTGAATAATCTATGAGTCGAGGCAAGGTTATTATCCTGACTGCACCCAGCGGAAGTGGCAAAACCACCCTCGCTGGCAGACTCATGCAGGACTTCCCTATCATAAAATTTTCTGTTTCAGCGACTACCAGAAAACCGCGTGCTGGAGAAATCCATGGACGCGATTATTATTTTTTGTCCCGTGAAGAATTTCAGTCGAAGATCGCTCAAAATGAATTCTTGGAATACGAAGAATTCTATAATGGGACACTCTACGGGACACTGAAGTCTGATGTTGAAAATCAGTTAAAAAAAGGGTATTTTGTCCTTCTTGACATCGAAGTGAAAGGTGCCAAAAACATTAAAGATCAATTTGGGTCAGAATGTTTAGGAATATTTGTTAATCCACCTTCCATTCAGGAGCTTGAAAATCGATTAATTGCTCGTGGGACCGAGTCCGCAGAGACATTAAAAACGAGATTAGAGCGAGCTCAAATGGAAATGAAGGCTGCAACGAACTTCGATACCCGGATAGTTAACGACGAACTGGAACGGGCATATCAAGAACTTAAGAGCATTGTCGAACCATTTATTAAATCTACCTGATCCACATGGCTATTAAAACCACAAACGTTGAAAAGTTACAAGAAGTAACCGGTAATGTTTACGAAGCAATTGTAATTTTATCAAAACGTGCCCGTCAAATTGCTGCACGCGAAAAGATGGAATTGGACGAAAAGCTCAAATATTTTGAAGGATTTGAAGACGAAGATGAATTCACCTTCAACGAAGAGCAAGAACGTATCTCAAAAGAATTTGAAAAACGCCCACATC
>DLXM01000235.1 GCA_003448835.1 Bacteroidota bacterium
TGTCAGGGACTCGTGCTAATATTGCAATCAAAGTTTTCGGGGATGACCTTAACAAACTTTTTTCACTCTCCAACCAAATTAAAAATGAAATTGAAGGGGTTGATGGCTTAGTAGACATCAGCGTAGAACAACAGGTTGAAATCCCGCAAATTCAAATCAAAGCCAATCGCAATCTGTTAAATAACTATGGAATATCTCTGGGTTCATTTAATGAATTTGTGGATGCTGCTCTTGCGGGAGAAAAGGTCTCTGATATTTACGAAGGAGCAAGGACTTTTGATCTGATCGTTAGATTGGATGAGAGTAGCAGAGGCAAAATCGAAGCTATTGAAAATGTGTTGATTGATACCGATGATGGCCAGAAAATACCACTTCATTATGTGGCGGACATAGTAAGTACAACGGGCCCAAATACGATAAACAGGGAAAATGTCGAGAGACGTACTATAGTGTCTGTTAATGTTGTTGGAAGGGATCAAAAAAGTGCAGTTGAGGAAATTCAGAATATAGTTTCAGAACGAATCACATTGCCCGAACGGTATCATATTGAGTATGGTGGACAGTTCGAAGCCGAAGCAGAAGCATCTCAAACTCTGTTTTTCGCATCACTGCTATCCCTGTTAATCATATTTCTTTTACTTTTCCAGGAATTCAAAAATGTGAAGATCGCTGGTATTGTACTTATAAATTTACCCTTGGCCTTGATTGGGGGGGTATTTAGCATATTCTTCACAAGTGGAATATTGAGTATACCTGCCATTATTGGATTTATAACACTTTTTGGTGTAGCTACAAGAAATGGAATCCTGCTTGTATCTCACTATAAAACCTTACAAGACGAAGGTTTAAATATATATGACACCATTATTCGTGGATCTATTGAACGTTTAAGTCCCATTTTAATGACAGCACTTACTGCGGGACTAGCACTAATTCCATTGGCTATGGCCGGTGATTTACCCGGAAATGAAATCCAGAGTCCAATGGCAAAAGTTATATTGGGCGGACTATTCACATCAACGCTACTCAATATTTTTATTGTTCCGATTGCATACTCATTGATTAACTCAAAATCAGAAATAAAATGAAAATAACAGTTTATTTAATGAGATTTACACTGATAACAGTCCTTCTATCACTTATTTCAGCGGTGGAATTAACCGGGCAGTCATCCATAGATTCTGTATTGAGTAATATTGCGAAGAACAACAAAACAATTATCGCAAATACTAAATATCGGGATGCAAAAATACTTGAATATAAATCAGGATTAAATCCAAACAATCCAAAAGTAGAATATGAGTATCTAATGGGTAAACCTGCCAATGCGGGCGATCAAACTGATTTTCTTATTACTCAGTCGTTTGACTTTCCTACCGCATACCTCAGGAAAAAGCAGCTTTCTAAAGAACAGGAAAAATTAGCAGAAATAGAAATGAACACCATTCGGCAGGATATACTTTTAGATGCGAAATTGGTTTGTATCGATTTGATTTATCAAAATAAGCTACATACCGAATTGAGCAACCGAAAGCAGAATGCTGAAAAATGGCTGGATGCATTTCAGAGAAGTCTGGAGGTTGGGGATGGAAACATCATGGATGTTAATAAAACGAAATTGCAACTACTAGAAATCAATACAACTCTACAAGAAAATATATCTAATCTAAATCAGCTAAATCAAAAGCTTACAGAACTTAATGGTGGTATACCGATACATTTTTCGGATACTTTATATGCATCTCATTCAATGATACCAGAGTTTAATGCATTGGAAAATGAAATAGAAGTGAAAGATCTGGTACTAAAATATTTGGAACAGGAAAAAGTGATTGGTCAAAATGAAATCGCACTTTCAAAATCCCTAACACTTCCCAAAATTGATGTTGGGTATCGTTATCAAACTTTTCTAGGCGAGCGTTTCAATGGAGTGCATTTTAGTTTAACAATCCCTCTTTGGGAAAATAAGAACAGGGTGAAAACCAAGCAGTCGGAATTAATAATGAATGAAGCCAATCTTCAAGAGCACATCAATGAGCATTACTTTGATATTAAGCAGAAATACGAGCAAATGACCAACCTCAAAATATCGTTGGATGAATACGAGACCGTATTTTCAAATCTGAACAATATTGAGCTTTTAGATAAGTCATTATCATTAGGTCAAATATCTACCATTGAATATTTTATGGAAATGACCTTCTACTATGTGGCATTGCAGAACTATCTGAAAATTGAAATGGAATACAATAAAGTTGTGGCCGAATTATACAAGTTTCAGTTATAAAATAGTTTGATTTCAATACTAAAGAATTATTGAAGAACCTTTCACATTAACTAAAGATTGAAGTCTCATTGGTAGTGGTCATGTGGATTGACCTGATAAATTGTAGCAATTCAACCTGGTCAAATGGTTTACTCAAGTAATAGTTAAAGACACCAGAATCCAAATGTTCGCTTAATTGGTCCATCGAGTACGCGGTAATCGCCGCAATCACACATCCGGTAAATTTCGGTTGTCCCCTTATCCATTTCGCAAGCTCAATACCATTCATACCAGCTCCCAGATTAATATCAATCAAAAAGAGTCCGAATGATTGGTCATGTAATAATTTTAATGCTTCTTCTGCAGTAGGGACAGTTGTTACATTAAACTCAGATAAGGTTGATCGGATAAGTTTTCTTAATATTGGATTATCTTCTACATACAACACCCGATCACTCATTAAATCAAATTTCCCGACAACCGGATGAGCGCTGGAATGTAAATGCTCAACTGTACGAGGAATCTGAATCCTGAAAGTACTTCCACCAAACGTATTTTTAGTTACCTGGATGGTTCCGTTTAGCAAATCCAGAAGTTTTTTTACGATGGGTAACCCCAATCCTGTTCCCTCAAATCCGCGACCAAGTCCGTCACTAAGTTGAGTAAATGGATCAAAAATAGAATGAAATACCGGCTCGGATATGCCGATTCCGGAATCGTGTACCTCAATAATACAATTGTCTTTTCGGACATCCAGCAACAGCTGAACTTCTCCCTCATTGGTAAATTTGATGGCATTTTGCAGTAAGTGTGCCACAATTGTTTTTAAATGCCGACCATCACAATAAATCACATCGTCACCACTGAACTGCACCGTAAAACCCAGTTTTTTGATTTCAGCCTGGGCACGATATTCGCTCACAACAGACTGTAATGTTTCCGAAATGTGAATTTGTTGTGGCCTGAATTCAATGCTTGCGGATTCGAGATATGAAAACTCTAAAACATTTTCTAAAGTATACTGAAGCCTTTTTGCACTTTGTTCAACCTGGGCAGCATAATGAAGGATATTATCCTGCACCGATGAGTCCTGAATCAATTTGGAAAACCCCAAGATTCCGGTTAATGGAGTTCTGAATTCGTGACTAATATTCGATAATAAATTTGATTTCAATCGATTTAATTTAGCTTCCTGTTTTCTTCGTAACAGTAACGTTCCAATTAATACCGACGATTCAATTAATAATTCGACTTCATTGAGAGACCATATTCGCTCAACCGTAGTGCTGTCAAATCCCATGAACCCAATTAAATGATTCTCAACTTTTATTGGAATAACAAGTAGTGACAGAATTTTTTGAGGCTCAAGTAACAATTGTTCCGATTGAGGGAAATCAACTATATGCCCCCCAATCCATGATCCTTGCAAAAAAGCGTTATGCCATCTCTCAAATTGTGGTATCAATTCCAGGTTTTGGAGTTGTGGATTGTCGATTTCAGGATCTACTCCCTCAGCACAATACTCAAATACCTGATTTGCTAAAGGATTCCCTTCTATATTTTGAAATACTTCAAAAATATAGACCCGATCAACTTGTGTAATCGACTGAATGATTTCCAGAGATTTATTAATCCCACGATCGACATTGGATTCACTCAAAAGAATACCGGTAATGTGTCGAATCAAATTATTGATCGAAGTATGGTTTAAACCTTCCATCATAAATGAATTTATCCAACAACCCAGGTTTCATCACCACTTAATAACGCCTCGAGATCCGGTGCTCCATTTTTCTTGAGCGCATAAGCCATCTGTTCACGAACTAATTCTTCATAAGGTGGACGATTTTGTTCAAATAAAACACCAAAAGGTCGTGGAAATCCATCTTCGTTACCGACCGCAAAAAACCTGGATAAAATATAGGCTTTCATGTGATCATGCTCGTCATGAATCCAGAGATCTTCTGCAGAATATCCGTTATTCAAATCTACAATTTCAGGCCGCATACCATCTAATCTGACCCCTTTAGAACTATCAGCCCCAAAGATCAGTGGCTGGCCTTGTTCGAGATATAACGCCGATTCCGGACGACTCACTTTGTCTGTATACAAATCAAATGCGCCATCGTTGAAAACGATACAATTCTGATAGATTTCAACAAAAGACGTTCCTTTATGCGACGCCGCTCTGTGCAAAACAGTATTCAAATGTTTCGGATCCCGATCCATAGCCCGGGCCACAAATCCACTATCGGCACCCAACGCGAGAGAAAGCGGATTAAAGGGATGATCCAAAGATCCATAAGGCGTAGATTTAGTTTTTGTGCCTTCTTTTGACGTCGGTGAATACTGTCCTTTGGTCAATCCATATATTTCATTATTAAATAACAAAATGTTGATATCCACATTACGACGAAGCACGTGAATTAAGTGATTTCCTCCAATCGAAAGGCTATCACCATCCCCGGTAATCATCCAAACACTTAGGTCCGGACGTGAAATTTTGAGTCCACTTGCGATAGCTGGAGCCCGACCGTGTATCGTATGCATTCCATACGTGTTCATGTAATAAGGAAATCGTGAAGAACAACCAATTCCCGCCACAAAAACAATATTCTCTTTGGGAATGCCCAACTCCGGCATCACGTTCTGAACTTGCTTCAGGATGGTATAATCACCACAACCCGGACACCACCTTACATCCTGATCGGATGAGAAATCTTTACCAGTTAGTACTTCCAGTTCGTTTGATTTCATGATTGTACTCCGTTTGTTGAAAGATATCCTTTAATGGTAGCTTTTAGTTCTTCAACTGCAAATGGAACTCCACGGACTTTATTATATCCAATGGCATCCACAAAATATTGATCACGTATTAATTTGATTAATTGTCCGCTGTTGATTTCGGGAATTAATACAGTTTTGAATGACCGCAGGACTTCACCCAGATTTTTTGGGAAGGGAGCAAGGTGTCTAATATGAATTTGTGAAACACTATGACCTTCTTCTACCAACTCAGATACTGCTTCTTTGATCGATCCAAATGTGGATCCCCATCCAACCACAAGCACATCTCCGGATGTTTCACCTTCTTCCATTTCAATAAGTGGGAGCATTTCGGCTACTTTGTTGCGCTTGTTTTCACGCATTTGGACCATGAAATGGTGGTTATCAGGATCGTATGAGATATTTCCTGTTTCATGTTCTTTTTCGATACCGCCGATTCGGTGTTCAAGTCCCTTTGTGCCGGGTATCGCCCATGGACGAACTAAATTTTCGTTACGGGTATAGGGCTTGAATGCTTCATCATCGTTGCTTCGTGGTTTGGCATACGCAACATTAATGGGTGCAAGTTGATCCGGCGTTGGATATTTCCAGGGTTCTGCGCCATTTGCAATGTATCCATCCGATAAAAACATTACTGGAATCATGAATTCAGTGGCAATTTTACACGCTTCATAGATGCTGTCGAAACAATCGGCAGGCGATTTTGGAGCTACAACAACAACCGGGCATTCTCCTGCACGACCATAAACAGCCTGAAGTAAATCTGCTTGTTCGGTTTTGGTTGGCATCCCGGTTGATGGACCCGCGCGCTGTACATTAATGATTACTAAAGGTAGTTCATAAATTGTCGCCAATGCGATGGCTTCGGTTTTAAGTGCAATTCCGGGTCCCGAACTACTCGTAACACCCAAACTTCCACCAAAAGCAGCACCAATAGCTGAAGTAATCGCTGCAATTTCATCCTCAGCCTGATAGGTTATGATGTTGAAATGCTTCATTCTGGCAAGTCCATGCAGGATGTCGGATGCCGGAGTAATCGGGTATGATCCCAAAAACATTGGTATGCCAGACATTTTAGCAGCAGCGGTCAAACCGATTACCGCAGCTTCGTTTCCGGTGATGTTGCGATATCGTCCGGGCTCAATTTTTGCCGGACCCACGCTGTAACGTTCCGTGAAAATCTGAGTCGCAGCACCAAATGTATATCCATCTTCAAGCGCTTTGACATTGGCTTCAGCCACTTGTGGATTCTTTGCAAATTTTGTGCGCAAAAAGTTGATTGTTGGTTCCAACGATCGGCTGTATAACCAGTACACAATCCCGAGAACAAACATATTTTTACTTCGATCAATTTCCTTGAAGGTGAGTCCACTTTCTGCCAGACTTTCACGTGTCATTTTAGTGACATCCACTGGCACAACGGTGTAACCCTGTGTAGATACTTCACCTAATGGATCAGCTTCGGGTCCATATTTAGCCAGATTAAGATCTTTTTTACCAAATCCATCCACATTCGCAATAATTACACCACCCGATTTGAGGTGTTTGATGTTGGCTTTGAGTGCCGCGGCGTTCATTACTACAAGCACATCACACATATCACCGGGAGCATGGATTGGTTTACTACCGAAATGAATCTGAAAACCCGAAACCCCGGCAACGGTTCCTGCAGGAGCGCGGATCTCGGCGGGAAAATCAGGTAAAGTGCTTAAATCATTGCCTGCAAGTGCGGTAGTATTCGTGAATTGTGATCCGGTTAGCTGCATCCCATCGCCCGAATCGCCGGCAAAACGAATTGTTGCCGTTTTTTTGGAAGCTTCTTTGACGCTCATTTTTTAATAAATATTGTGAAGATAATGCGTAAATAATACCAAATAACAGACAATATAGTCATAGATGAATGTTCGCACAAACATAGTTAGAAAATGGGATATTAATTTAATGGCAGTTATATTCTGCTATCTCATTATTTAACAAGTAGTCAAATTCGTCAATCCACTATTTAATCTATGCTTAGTCAAATAAAATTTCTCAAAAAGGAAGCATTTATATCCATGAACTCTTTGAAATTTCTTCCCGGACTATTTTTGGTGTTTAGTCTTGTACATACGGACATTCTAGCCCAGGATTCGCGTCCCGAAATTTCAGATACGACTACGGTTGATTCTATTGATATTCCTGTCGTGCTAAGTGATTCAATGTTTACTGAAATCGGAGTTATTCAGTTAGGGGAGTTGGATGGATGGTATTACACACCAACTGATAGTGCACATTATCGTAATGTTGATATAAATCTATCCAATTGGGAACGCCTGAAACCCTCCGAATTGGCAATGCCGGACCACATCAACAATAATGGTTATATCAAAGGTTGGATGAGATTTAAATTTCAGGTGGACTCTACCATGGTCAACAGGGGGTTGTTTTTAAGATCCGGGACCTGGGGAGCAATGGAAGTTTATGTTAACGGTGAATTTGAGCAAACTTTCGGAGTAGTAAGTGATGAACAAAACAAATTTGAGCGTTACAATCCATTAAATGTGATTCCACCGGAATTTAAAACTCGATTTAATCTGGGTGAAACATATACGCTTGCATTTCGCATGGAAGATAGAGATACACCATGGTTATTCACCAATTTGGGAATTGAGTACAGGTTGGACCCGCTGATTCGAGTTGCCTCATTTACGTATGTTAATTATATCCAACAAGTAAGTGCGTTCGCAAATCTATTTCAGTATACGATTACAGCGGCAATGATCATGATATTATTGCTTGTTGTAGCATTGTTTTTCTTAAACCGAAGAGATTATGTGATTCGTGACTCAATGATTTTTATAGTGCTTTTCACACTCACAAATTCATTCAACACAATCAATAGTGCATTGGATATCACTCTAATTGGGAATCATATTTCAAATTTAGGATTCGATATTTCATTACATCTAATTTTTGCGTGGATTCCTCTTTTTCTTAGTTCTATTCTTATTGGATCCAGATCAAACTGGATGAAATGGTTACTCGTTTTAGCAGTTATGATTGCAATGATTACATTTCTCGCGGAAACCAGATTGTACTCGAATATATTTATAGCATTTAGTTTCTTACTAAGTATGAATGTCCTGTATAAAGGTCGTTCAAATTCCCGTGGACAAAATAAAATTATATTAATAGCCGTAATTGGGCAGTTATTAATCATTATTGCATACATCTTTCTTGAGCCATTTTATTTGTCAAATCCAGCAAGCATATTAGATGATCTACACATCATGGTCATCTTCCTGTTTTTTCCGGTAATGTTAGTGTTTTATCTGGCTGTTCGTTATACCAATAATTTCAAATTATTACAGGAAAAACTAACGGAAGTTCAAAAGTTATCGGATGAAAATCTTGCTAAAGAACGAGAGAAACAGCATCTGATCACGATGCAGAAACAAGTGCTTGAAAAAGAAGTTGAAATTCGAACGACTGACCTTAAACAATCATTAGAAAATCTGCAATCCGCTCAACAACAACTTGTCCAGCAAGAAAAGTTGGCATCTTTGGGGCAATTAACAGCTGGCATCGCCCACGAAATCAAGAATCCACTGAATTTTGTGAATAATTTTTCATCTGTTTCGGTTGAACTTGTGGATGAAGCATTAGCAGAAGTTGCTAAACTCCAACAAACAGAAACATCTGAGGAAATTCAGGATATCTTGAATGATGTTAAAACTAATTTGAAAAAAATCCACGAGCACGGAACCCGGGCTGACCGCATTGTGAAATCGATGCTGCTACATTCGCGTGGAGGTAGTGGTAAAATGGAGCCATCTGATCTGAATGCTTTAGTAAAAGAGTATGCAAATCTAGCATACCACGGAATGCGTGCCACAAAAAATCCTATTGACTTAGATCTTAAACTGGAATTAGATCCATCGATCAAAAAAGTCCCATTAATTGGAGAAGATTTCGCGCGCGTGATTTTAAATCTGTGTAACAATGGATTTGACGCGCTCAGAGATGTAGATTTTTCCCGACAGGTTGCAGGTAACGGAACTACACCATCCAATACGGATTGGTCATCTGTAACACCAAATGAGAAACACAAACCATCTGTTATAGTACGGACCCGCAACGACGGACGTCATGTGTACATTGATATTGAAGACAACGGATCGGGTATTCCAATGGACATCCAAAGCAAAATTCTAGAGCCGTTTTTCACGACAAAAAAAGGAACCGATGGTACCGGACTCGGACTTTCTATCACCAATGACATCGTAAAAGCACATGGGGGTGAACTAATTCTTGAATCTGCTCCCGGTCGAACCGTATTCACCATCAAGTTGCAATCTTAAGCAACAAAGATCCAACTGAAAGTACCCATCCAAAATCAATCGTTATGAAAAAACACATCTACTTCGTAGTACTCAGTTTTGTATTTTTTACTCAGTCTGTTAATGCCCAAAACAATACAGAAATTCAGATTTTGACCCAAAAACTGCATGATTTTATGGCTGGAGCGTCGGTGAATGATGAACAAATCCATGATGATTTTTGGGCTGAAGATTTAATTTACACCAGTTCGTCCGGTCTTCGATTTGGGAAACAGCAAATCATGGATGGATTCAAGAATCAGGAAGAATCTGATCCAGCGGCTCCATCCACCACCTATACTGCCGATGAAATAATCATACAGGTGTACGATGATGTGGCCGTTGTGGCCTTTAAAATGACGGGCGTAACGAATGCGCCCGAAGGTGATGATATCACATATTATCTGAATAGTGGTACATTTCTAAAACGAAATGAGAAGTGGAAAGTCGTGAATTGGCAAGCAACCCGAATACCGAATCAATAGAGGGCGAATTATGATATCTCAATATCCTAAAGTTTTAATTGTATTGATTGCAATTCTGTCATTGACAAGTCTGGATGGAATTGCTCAATACGATAATCTCACGTTCAAACATTTTTCAAGCAGAGAAGGGCTGACCAATAATTTTGTTTGGGATTTGCATCAGGATCGTTATGGGTACATTTGGGTCGGCGGACTTTCCGGATTAAATAAATTCGATGGCTACACTTTTACCAGTTTTCGAAACCAAGCTGAAGATACTACAAGTTTACGCTCAGGTGTAGTTTTGGATGTCGAAGAGGATCTAAATGGGGATATCCTGATTGGATTGAGCACCGGATTCAGCATTTATTCGTATGAACATGATCATTTCTATAACATAAATCTACCTGATTCGATACCAAGTTTTGAGTTAGTTCGAGATATCTATGTTGAAAACGACAACAGTTATTGGTTAGCAACCTTAAAGGGAATTTACAATCTAAGCAAAAAAAGTGGCCAAAATTATGATTTTGAGTATCGTTTTTATCCCAAGCAGAATTTTAATGAAGAATTTAGTCGAGTTACTTCAATTCAACCAAAGGACGATCAGTTTTTATGGTTAGGTTCGGACGAAGGACTATATGAGTTTAACATGGTAGACCATACGTACACTAAGTTTATTCCATCTGATACTACGGTCGCAAATGCACTTGAAAATGAAATCTGGACGATGCATACAGATCAAAATAATCATCTCTGGTTCGCAACATTATCCGGATTGATTCAATGGGAACAAGGATCCGATCAGCCCAAGTGGATTTCAACATTGGGAAACAGCTTATTTGATTTGAGGGGACAACCCATTCAATCCATAACTGAAAACGCAGAGGGGAAGCTTTATTTTGGGATCTCCGGCGATATTGGAGCCATGATTTTCGACCCTGAAACCAACGAAACCACACTATTTGAACGTAAGTCGGGTGAACCGAATTCAATGCAAGAAAATGATGGACATTATTTCTTCGAGGATATTGATGGGAATTTGTGGTTTGGGTATCACACAAATGGGATGTCGATCGCATTTGATCAATCCTGGAGATATGACTTAAACCGGTTGACCGACAGCACAGAACCCGGATTACCAGAGCACGATATTCATCAAATCGTTGAAGATGAATCCGGTGATTTATGGTTTGCAACCCATTTAGGACTCATTCAAACCACCGAAGGAGAAGAGGGATTCAAAAATTATCTTCCAAATCCAAATGTGTCCCCATCACATGTTGATAATCAAATTTCGTCTTTAGTGTCATTCGAAAATAAATTCCTGACATATTCACATTCCAGGAATTTTAATGTATTTGACAGGCAAAAACAAGAATTTGAATCAATCAAAGCTAATTTTCAAGTAACAACAACCATTCTTCAAAACAGTATTGATGGTAAATTTTATTTTGGTTCTTTGAGTAATAAAATCTCTCAATTAAGTGCAAGCGATTTAAAAGTAACCGAAATTACGGTCCCCTTGGTTGACTCACTTGATTTTACAACAAATGGTACGTTCATATTAGAATCAAATGACCAATCAATTTATGCTGCTTATGTAAGATTACTTACGAACGGGGTTAAATTTGATTTTTATTTATTAGACTCTGACATAAATGAATTTGAACATTTGCCGATAAATTTACCCTTAGATATATTTGCATTTGGAATGCCCATTCCTTCACGGACACAATCAAATATAATTTGGTATCCAACAAGTTCCGGACTATATCGAATAGACACCTCATCGTTTCAAATGGATTTACTATTTCAGTCTGACGCATCTATATTTACAGACCTCTCACAAGAATCTTTATATGAAGATTCAGAAGGTTATTTGTGGTTGCCAAGTCAACTCGGATTAATCAAACTGGATCCGATAACTCAGACTCTTACCTATTTACAAAGTAGACCCGATTATGGTCTTCAAGTTTTTAGAACTCCAACTCAACTATCAACCGGAGAGTTTGTTGCTCCTGGGATTGGTGGTTATTTACGTTTTGATGCCAATAACCAAGTTTTAGTGGCAGATATTAATAATATTCACGTTACAGATATCAGAGCCGGAAGTACCGTTTTTAAGACCTTGACAAAACCAGACCCGGTAAGTATTAGTCACTCTGAAAACAACATCACGTTTTCATATTTGGCATTAAACTATTCGAATCCCCAAGTCACAAGATATCGTTACAGAATCGTTGGATATAATGACAACTGGGTTGAGGTTGGCTCTCAAAGAATGGTATTTTTGGCCAACTTACCTCCGGGGAACTACACGTTCGAAGTTCAGGCTGCACAACAATATGGCACGTTCGGTGACATTACCGCGACTCAACAGTTTATCGTACTACCACCGTGGTGGAGGACCATTCCTGCATATATTTTATTTGCACTGATTTTCGGCGGATCTATTTTCGCGGTAGATCGTTTTCAACGAAAAAGATTATTGACGCAAGAGCGCGAAAGAACACGTGAAAAAGAACTTGAACAAGCCCAAAAAATCAAAGTAGCTTATGTTAATCTGGAAGTCGCACATGAAAATTTAAAATCTGCTCAAACACAGTTAGTCCAGCAGGAAAAATTGGCGTCCTTGGGACAACTCACGGCCGGAATAGCCCATGAAATCAAAAATCCGTTGAATTTTGTCAACAATTTTTCATCGGTATCAGTCGAAATGTTGGATGATGCCATTTTGGACCTGAAGTCACTAAAAAAAGATCTTCAAAAAGCGGATATCAATGCCGATGCATTATTAAAAACAACAGACGAAACACTACATGTATTAAATGATGTTCGGATAAACTTGTCTAAAATACATGATCATGGTACCCGTGCAGATGGTATTGTAAAATCGATGTTACTGCACTCCAGAGGGGGATCAGGAAAGCGAGAATCGACAGACTTCAATTTTGTGGTCAAAGAATATGTTAATCTGGCATATCACGGAATGCGGGCTAGTAAAAATCCAATTTCTGTTGATATTGAAATGAATTTAGGTGAATATGTTGGCGAGTTTTCAATGATTTCTGAAGATTTTTCCAGGGTTGTGTTGAACCTTTGTAATAATGCATTTGATGCACTCAGGGATAAGATTAATGCACAAACAGATGATCCAAAATCAAAGTTATCCGAATCGGTTGCATTTAAACCAGTACTTAAGGTTCGGACCAGCCGAAATGGTAAAACGGTACTTCTTGAGATCGAGGACAATGGTCCGGGGATTCCGGATGACATTCGGGACAAAATCCTGCAACCGTTTTTCACTACCAAAAAAGGAACGATGGGTACCGGACTCGGACTCTCTATCACCCATGATATTATCAAAGCACATGGGGGAGAGTTATATATCGAATCAGAACCCGGCAAAACCGTGTTTTCAATAACTTTGTCTTAGTTTCTGACGGCTTTTAAGAGAACAAGTGGCCGAAACATTCAATTAATTCGTTGAAAATCCCCTTTCTATCCAACGATATATAATTAATAGTGGTTTTTCGAATATCGTTTTTATTCAAATTTTTTACGGTATCTCGACCTTGATTCTTAGGGTCAGATTATTTAAAATGCATATATAATTATGTATTATAACATATAATATTATGCGAACCACACTTGACTTACCAGAAAATTTGATTGATGAAGTAATGCAATTAACGGGAGCTAAAACAAAAAGTGAAGCTATAAAAGAAGCGTTACAGACTCAAATCAATCTCATACGTAGAAAAAAACTACTCACTTTTAAAGGGAAAATAGATTTAGATATTAATCTGGATGTGTTAAGAGATCGAAAATAATGTCCCGATATAAAGTTTTAGTGGATAGCTCCGTTTGGATACAGTATTTCAGATATGGTGATGGGGAGAAACTCAGTCGGCTCATCGAGGAAGATTTAGTCTGCACCAATGAACTAATTTTTACTGAAATTGCTCCAATACTTATAAAAAACGGACAAAACGAGGTTTTGGATGGTCTAAAAGCGCTCGAATTTGTACCACTGATCATAAATTGGGAAGGCATTCGAAACCTACAACTTCACAATTTAAATCAGGGTATTAACAAGATTGGCATACCGGATCTCATCATATTACAGCAGGTCATCGATGAGAAATTATCATTATACACGCTTGATAAACATTTTAAACTAATGCAAAAACACGTCAATTTTGACTTGTACAGTTAAAAAGAGAATTTTGTTTTGACATTAGTGTTATGAAGTTCTACTTGAATGGATTTCAGCAATGTTTGAGTGCTATTCTGTCTAATTACATCAAAATAAAAGCACTTCAACGGTGGATTGTTCCAGCGTTGAAGTGCTTCGTTTAAAACAGATTTCAGTTACTCTTCACTGCGTTTCGTTCGCAATGCTCATGATCAGAGGCAATAGACGGCGCACTTTGTGCTTGTGTACTGCCCGCGAAATGCATTTATTGACCTAAATCCCTTAGCATTTCTTCTACCGCTCGCTCTAATTGTTGGTCCCGACCATTATCAATCACGCCGGGCATGTTTTTGATCATGATACTCGGTTCAGTTTGATTATTCTCCATCCACTCATCGTTATAATTACGAGCACTTACCGGTACTACTCCCCATCGAGATCCATCCGGTAAACCTTCCCAACCGGCAAAACTACAGGTACCGGGGACAGGCATACCTACCGATTTACCCAGCTCCAATTCTACATACGCCGCAGCATAACAATGTCCGTCAGAATACATACTTTCATTGAGCAATGTGATAGTTGGTTTGGTCCAGCGAGCAGTTGGCTCTCCCCCCACATCCTTCGCGGCTGTTGCATAGGTGTTGAATTTCTCACCCGTAAAGAACATCGCCAAATCGGCCACAAGATCCCCGCCTCCGTTGAAACGAGCATCCACCACAATAGCTTCTTTATCGTAATATTTACCCATCATAGCATCAATCACATTACGAAACGGACCATCGCCCATACCAGGAATGTGTACATAACCAAGACGTCCGTTACTTAATCGAGCCACTTCTTCTTCATTCATTTTCACAAACCGTTGGTAAAGAAGTCCACGCTCAGCGCCCAAACTTATAGGTTTCATCGTAACCTGACGACGATCACGATTTCCGGGTCCAGTAACCTCCAACAGTACAAATTTATCCGCCTTTCGATTTAAATAACTGGCCACATCACGATTAGCAGATACGGTCTCGCCATCAATTTTCTCGATAATCATACCCGGTTGGATGTTCATACCGGATTTATCCAGCGGTCCGCCTTTGATGACCTCAACGATTTTAATGCCATCACCTTTATGGGCATAATCCATAAATATTCCCAGCGAAGCAGTTGCATCCGCATTATCAATACTCGTGCTGTATCGAGCTCCAGAATGCGAAACATTCAACTCACCCAAAATCTCCGAAAGCATTTCAGCGAATTCGTATGAATTTCCAATGTGAGGCAAAAACTTCTTGTACTCACTGTACAGCATGTCCCAATCTTTTCCATGAAATGACGGCTCGTAAAAGATATTTTTTGTCCGGATGTACACATGCTCAAACATCTGCTCCCGTTCCTGATGGGCATCATACATCATCTCACCGGAAATTCTGATACCAGTTGAGCTCCCATTTCCGGATAAATTCAGTTTCGAAATACTTCCACGACTCAATAAATACAGGTTCTCCATTTTTTTGTCCCAGGTCAGACTTCCCGGACCCGTATTTAATCGAATTGCCTGCTTCGTATCCCGAGTTCGAAGATTGGTCTCCCATAAATTGTAATTTCCCTCAAATGAAGTCAGGTAATACAGAGTCTCACCATCTTTAGATAACACCGCATCACTCAATGAACTGGAATGAATGGTCAAACGAGCTTTTCGGTCTTTCACTCCATCCAAATCGAAGGTAACTTCCGCAACGGCTTCTTCTTTTTTATCATCGCTTTTTTTCTCATCCTTTTTTTCATCCTTCTTGGATGCCTCTTCGATCGCCTTCATCAACTTATAATCATCTTCACTCAAATTGAACTTGTCCCAGCCATCCTGAGTGAGGAACATGGTGTAAATATCTCGTTCAGTGCGTCCACTGGTAGCATAACTTCGCAAACCATCACGCTCACTCGACCAGATGATTTGTTTCCCGCCATTCACCCATTTGGGTCGGGACTCGCCATATCCACTTTCCGTCAGATTTATACGTTGACTACCATCCGCAGCCAATAACAAAATATCGCTGTTACTCAAACGTGGTCTCCAGTCGTGCAATAACCATTTACCGTCCGGACTCCAAGTAAAATACTTATCGCCGTCACCCATGTGAAACAGGTCATTCGGAGTAAGTAAATCCACCGTGTTTCCACTGGCCAAATCTTTCACGCGAATAGTTCGTCGACCTGCCACATAAGCAATCTTTTTGCCATCCGGTGAATAATCGGGTAGGTAATTATCGAGATCGTCACTGATTACTACAGACTCATTCAAAAGTGTAGATGCATAAAAGAACGGCTCTTCACTGCGAACTTTTTCGGTTTTGAAAATACTCCATCGTCCATCACGCTCACTTGAATATACCACACCTTTTCCGTCGTGAGTAAACGTCACAAAACGCTCTCGTTCCGGAGTATTGGTAATGCGTTTGGTCAGAGCACCATCCACAGAGGTTACAAAAACTTCACCCCGGGCAATAAATGCAATCTCTTTTCCATCCGGAGAAACGGCCATTTCCTGAACGCCACCGTTGATTGAAATAAATTTATCAGAATTAGCTTTTGCTTGTGTTCGGATGTTTACGTTGACTTGTTGAGGTTCTTGTCCGTCACGCATAGTATATAACTTGCCGTCGTAACCGAAGGCCAGCACACCATTACCATGACTTAAAAATCGTACGGGATGGGTTTCGAAATCAGTTACTTGAGTCCGGGCAGAGGGATTTGCCAGTGGCATTTTATGGATGTTGAAATTGCCACTTTCCTCGCTCAGAAAATAAATTGTCTGTTCATCTGAACTGAAGACCGGCTGTCGATCTTCACCGGCCCAGTTTGTAATCATCGAATGAGTGTCATTTGATGCATCATATACCCAAATATCACGGGTGATGGCCGAAGTGTGGTGTTTTCTCCACTCGTTTTCGCCCCCCTTTTTATCATGATAGATCATTTTGCCACCATCTTTACTCACCTGGACATATTCAGCGGGAATGGTAAAGATTTGGTCTACACGTCCGCCGTTTGCCGGAACTTGGTATAACTCAGGTTGTGATGCGGTTGGGAATTGGCGGTGCTCGGCTAGATCCTGCCTAACAGCACCAAAGATGACATGCTTATCATCGGATGAAAAGCTAAATGGACTTTCATCATTCGAATGAAATGTTAAGCGGGTTGCAGCGCCACCCATGGCATCCATCACAAAAACATCAAAATTTCCGTATCGGTCGGATGCAAATGCAATTTTTGATCCATCTTTGCTCCAGACCGGCATATAATCATGGGCATCATGGAATGTGAGTTGAGTAGCATCGCCTCCCGATGCCGGAACTCGATACAGGTCACCCATATAAGTGAATACAATATGATTTCCATCTGGAGAAAT
>DLXM01000129.1 GCA_003448835.1 Bacteroidota bacterium
GTCAACCTATATCAGTATAAGACCGAGGGAAGAAGTGAAGGAGGGAAGAAGGGAAGAAGGGAAGAGGTGAAGGGGGGAAGAAGGCGGGAAAGCAGTGATTTGTGTAATAAATAGTAATGATAAATTGAACGAATATTGTTCTAAAGTGATATATTTGCTACTTGTACGATCAAGTGGTACTATTTTTTTGTTACTGTAAATGAATAGTATCCCTGGAACCCAAAAATTGGGTTCATAAACCTTAAATCCCATACATGACTCTCCTATTAGTTTACCTTTTTGTCGCTCTTTTTGTATCATTTTTGTGTTCGATTCTGGAAGCTGTGTTGCTTTCAACACCACACTCGTTTTTAATGGTCAAACAAGACAAAGGAGAAGTCTGGGCTAAATTATTCATTGACCATAAAAATAATATTGATCGCCCTCTTTCTGCAATTCTTTCACTGAATACTGTGGCGCACACGGTTGGAGCTGCCGGAGTTGGTGCTGAAGCCGTAAAAGTATTCGGAGAAGCTTACTTTGGAGTTGTTTCAGCCATTCTAACGCTGTTAATACTCGTATTTACTGAAATTATCCCCAAGACAATCGGTGCTAGCTTCTGGCGGGGACTCTCAAAGTTTACTGCATATACAATAAACGTATTAATAATTATTACATATCCATTGGTTATGATGTCGGCGGTGATTACGAAAATGATTTCATCTAACAATGAAGGACAAACTACAAGTCGCGAAGAGATTTCTGCCCTGGCAAGTATCGGTGCAGGTGAGGGTATTTTCTCTGAAAAAGAACATAAAATCATCCAGAATTTATTGCGTTTGAAGAACGTAAAAGTCACTCAAATCATGACACCTCGTGTCGTAATGGCAGTTGCCGATGAAGATCTCTACTTGAGAGATTTTTTACTGAATAAAGAATACCTCAAATTTTCACGTATTCCGATATATTCAGGTAGTTCTGAAAACATTACCGGGTATGTTTTCAGGCAAGAAGTTTTTGAAAAACTGGCTGAGAATGAACATGAATTACAGCTAAAAAAACTCAGACGGGATATCGTTATCGTACCTAATTCGAATGTTTTGTTTAACGTTTGGGAAAATCTGCTCGAATCAAAAGAACATATTGCTTTAATTATCGACGAATATGGCGGAGTAGATGGAATTGTAACCCTTGAAGATATTATCGAAACTCTTCTCGGACTCGAAATCATCGACGAAAAAGATACTGTCACTGATATGCAAAAATATGCACGTGACAGATGGAAAATGCGTCAAGCAAAATACGACCTACTCGATAAAGTCAACACGACTAATCCCAATTCATAATCTAAAGCTGATCATCTCGCTTCCGTAATGAATATTTACATTGTTATCCATTGTAATCTTATCTCATATTAGATAGATTACTTGGGTCAATATTTGTGTCAAATTCAACTTAGTCACAATGTCATTTTAAAATATTCGATATGAAAACCCGATATCTATCTTCAACTTTAGTTGCCTTATTTTTCTTAGTTCATCTCAATCTTTCTGCTCAAACCAGCCCGGAGCCCGTTACGATTGATAATTATTTTGATGTTCAAGCTGTCGGAAATCCGGCAATCAGTCCCGATGGAAAATGGATTGCATACACAGTTCGCACTCCTGACTACGAAAAAAAGAAATCCGAAACCCGTATCTGGATGGTTCCAACCGATGGCGGGGAAGCACTCCCTATGACTGCAAAGGGAACTTCCGCCGGAAGCCCACAATGGAGTCCCGATGGGAAATATTTGTCATTTACGGCATCCAGAAACGATTCAAAATCCCAGGTTTGGGTGCTTGATCGACGCGGAGGAGAAGCTCAACAGTTAACATTTGTTGATCAAGGAATTTCCGGTTACAAATGGAGTCCGGATGGAAGCCGTCTAATGCTCATGATTCGAGATAAAAAGGAAGAATCAGATGATCCAACACCTTTTGTAATCGATCGACTTCAGTTTAAACAAGATTATGCCGGGTATCTCGATCGGACACGAACACACATTTACACATTTACCCCGGGTGACACAACCGAAACTCAGTTAACATTCGGAGATTATGATCAATCCGGTGCTACATGGAGTCCGGATGGAAAATCAATTGCTTTTGTGAGTAATCGAACTGAAGAACCCGATGGTAATTTTGATTCCAATATCTGGATCGTCTCAGCCGATAAAGGTGAAAAAGAAGGTGGACTCATTCAGGTTACTACCAATCCGGGTGGTGACTCATCACCATCATGGAGTCCAGATGGCAAACAAATCGTTTACACAACTTCTATCACCCCCGAAAAAATTTGGTATTCAACATCACATCTGGCGACTATTTCTGCGGATGGAAACGGTACACCAAAACTACTTACACAAGCAATTGACCGAAATATTGGAAGTCCCGAGTTTTCAGACGATGGAAAAACAATTTATTTCGAAATCGAGGATAGTGGTGAAAGTCAGTTAGCTTCAATACGTCCCGATGGCACTGGATTTACCAGACTCATTCAAAATGATGTGGTCGTAAATAATTATACCCGTCATGGTGACATGTTTGCGGTAACCCTGGGCACTTTTTCAGCTCCCGGTGAAATTCATACTTTTAAAAATGGACAGCTCAAGCAACTTACAAAAGTCAACGAAGATTACCTGAAATCAGTACAAACTGCAGATTTTGAGGAAATTCGGTTTCCTAGTAAAGATGGAACCGAAATCCACGGATTCCTGGTGAAACCAATAGGATATGAAGCTGGTAAAAAATATCCAACGTTGTTATGGATTCATGGTGGTCCGGTTGCGCAATACGATCACAGTTATAGCTTTAATGCCCAGTTATTTGCTGCCAACGGATATGCAGTGCTGTTGATCAATCCACGTGGATCATCCGGCTACGGACAACCTTTCTCTGAAATTTTGTTCGCTGACTGGGGTAACAAAGATTTTGAAGATGTAATGGCTGCAGTTGATTACACCATTGAGCGTGGCATTGCAGATCCTGAAAAACTTGGAGTCGGAGGATGGTCATATGGCGGAATTTTAACCAACTATGTCATCACCAAAACAGACCGATTTAAAGCAGCTATGTCTGGTGCGAGTGAGACTCTTTTGCGTTCAAACTACGGTCACGATCATTACCAAAAACATTGGGAAGCAGAATTGGGCTTACCTTGGGAAACCCCAGAAAAATGGGAACGCATTTCTTCGTTTA
>DLXM01000007.1 GCA_003448835.1 Bacteroidota bacterium
GAGTTAGTTGGAGCCGACGTAGATAATGTCCGTCGTGGGATCGGAACAGACTCGCGTATTGGAAAGCGTTTCTTATTCCCTGGAATTGGGTATGGTGGAAGCTGTTTCCCGAAAGATGTCCAGGCTTTGGATTTCACATCTGACGAGTTTGGATATAATTTCCAGATTTTGAAATCAGTTATGAATGTGAATGAAGCACAAAAAGTATCAATTATCGGAAAAGTCAAAAAACACTTTGGAGATAATCTCAAAGGTAAAAAAATCGGTGTTTGGGGACTTTCATTTAAGCCGGAAACCGATGATGTTCGTGAAGCACCGGCATTGTATGTAGTTGATGAACTTTTGAAAGCTGGTGCACAGGTTTCGGCTTATGATCCAGAAGCGATGGAAACTTTCAAAATCGCTGTGGGCGATGCCAAAGCTAAACAAATTAACTTTGTGAAAAACTCTAAAGAAGCAATTAATGGGTCCGATGCTTTGGTAATTTGTACTGAATGGAATGAATTCAGACGACCGGACTTTGAAGAAATCAAACAACTTTTAAATTCCCCTATAATCTTTGATGGTCGAAATCTTTATGATCTCGACCGAATTGAAGAATCAGGAATTACCTATTACAGTGTAGGTCGAAGAAATATTAATGTCTAAACGTGTCTTGATAACTGGAGGGGCCGGTTTTTTAGGCTCTCATCTTTGCGATAAATACCTGAGTTTAGGGTATGAAGTTATTTGCATGGATAATCTGTTAACCGGACGTATTGAAAACATTAATCATTTACTCCCACACGAGCGATTTACTTTTATTCATCACGATGTAACAAATTACATCCATGTTTCAGATGAATTAGACCTCATCCTGCATTTTGCATCTCCCGCCTCGCCAATCGATTACCTTGAAATGCCAATTCAAACTCTAAAAGTTGGATCATTGGGCACGCATAATGCATTGGGATTGGCTAAAGCAAAAAAAGCACGGTTACTGTTGGCTTCCACAAGTGAAGTTTATGGTGACCCTCAGGTTCATCCACAAAGTGAAGAATATTGGGGAAATGTGAATCCAATTGGAAGTCGGGGCGTGTATGACGAGGCAAAAAGATTTGCTGAAGCTATTGTCATGGCATATCACAGATTTCATAATGTCGATACCCGAATCGTAAGAATATTTAATACTTATGGACCCCGAATGCGTCTTGATGACGGCAGAGCGTTACCAACTTTCATGGGACAGGCGCTTCGAGGTGAAGACATCACCATATTTGGGGATGGAAGTCAAACGCGGTCGTTTTGTTACGTAGACGACATCGTGGAAGGTGTTTATCGTTTATCGCAATGTGATTATGTCTACCCGGTAAATATTGGGAATCCTGCAGAAGTTTCGATCTTGGATTTCGCAAAAGAAATTATCGCATTGACTAACAGTACTTCGAGAATTGTTTTTAAAGAGCTACCACAAGACGACCCCAAAATTCGGCAACCAGATGTATCAAAAGCACGTTCACTTTTGAAATGGGAAGCCAAAATTGACCGGACTACCGGTTTAAAAATGACACTCGATTTTATTAATAAAATTGTTTAATTCAAGGATATATCATTTTTTACAGGGATAGCGTTTTATCGACGTCTATCCCTTTTTTATAAATAACTCATGTTAATACTTGGAATATCCTGTTACTACCACGATTCAGCCGCAGCAATACTACTGGACGGGATAATTGTTGCTGCAGCACAGGAAGAACGATTTACTCGTATTAAACACGATCAGGAATTTCCCCATAATGCCATCGAATATTGTCTTAAAACTGCCAATTGTACCATAGATGATATTCAGATTGTAGCGTTTTATGACAAACCTTTTCTGAAATTCGAAAGACTACTTGAATCATATCTGGCTTATGCACCATTTGGATTAAAAAGCGCCTGGAAAGGTTTACCCATATGGATCAAGGAAAAATTATGGATTTCTGACCGCATTAAATCTGAGTTAAAGTATGAAGGGAAATTACTATTCCCTGAGCATCATCAGTCACACGCTGCATCTGCTTTTTTCCCATCTCCATTTAAAGAATCAGCCATATTGACAATGGATGGTGTGGGAGAGTGGACCACGTCATCAATAAGCCATGGTGTAAACAACAAGATTAATCTTATAGCTGAGCAAAAATTCCCACACTCAATCGGACTACTTTATTCAGCTTTCACCTATTTCACGGGATTTAAGGTAAACTCCGGCGAGTATAAACTAATGGGACTCGCACCATATGGCAGTCCGGTATATACTGATTTAATCTATGAGCATCTTATTGATTTAAAATCCGATGGTTCTTTTTCAATGAATCAGCAATATTTTAATTATACATCCGGATTGACCATGACGAATAAAAAATTCGCCAATCTATTCGGTGGACCTCCACGAAAAGCTGAATCAGCAATAACTCAACGGGAAATGGATCTTGCGGCATCGATCCAACAGGTTACTGAGGAAATTGTTTTTCGCTCAGCGATTCATGCAAAAAAGCTTACTGGATCCAGAAATCTGTGCCTGGCAGGTGGTGTGGCATTAAACTGTGTTTCAAATGGCAAACTAAAACAATGTAATGAATTTGATTCTATCTGGGTTCAACCATCATCCGGTGATGCAGGTGGAGCATTGGGAGCAGCATTGTTTGCATGGTTTCAGTATTCTGATATGGAAAGAAATCCAGATATATCTGATAATATGTCAGGTGCATACCTTGGCCCTGAATGGACAAATACCGAAATTGAATCATGGGTTTGTCGAGAAAAATTGCCTGCTCAATTCCTTGATAATGATAAACTCATTCAAATGACAGCAGATTACTTATCAAAAGGCCGCGTAGTTGGATGGTTTCAGGATCGGATGGAATTTGGTCCTCGGGCTTTAGGAAACAGATCTATATTGGGTGATCCTCGATCTGAGGAAATGCAAAAAGTCCTGAATTTGAAAATTAAATTCCGGGAGAGTTTCAGACCATTTGCTCCCAGTGTGCTTGAAGAAAAGGTATCTGAATATTTTGATTTTGAAGGTGTGAGTCCATATATGCTTATGGTAGCATCGGTTAAAAAAAATCGATTACATAATCTGGATGAACAAAAGGTTGGCTTTGATAAACTATATCAGAAAAGATCTGAATTACCTGCAATAACACATGTTGATAACTCTGCACGTATCCAGACGGTTAGTAAAAAAACAAATCCAAAATATCATGCATTAATTTCCGAATTTGAAAAATTGACCGGATGTCCCGTGCTTATTAATACGAGTTTTAATGTGAGGGGAGAGCCTATTGTTTGTACCCCTGAGGATGCATATAAATGCTTCATGAGGACAAATATGGATGTATTGGTAGTAGGAAATCATGTATTTTTGAAGGAAGATCAACCGACTCAAGATCATGATGAATCGTGGAAAGAAGAATTTGTACTCGACTAAATGAAACAACTTTGGAATAATATTGACGCTTCACCCAAAAAAATCAGGGAATTTGGCTTAGTAATTTTTGTCGTTGTAGGGTTAATTATACCTGCAATCATATTTTATAAACACGGTATTCATATTTCAAATACCGTGATGTACCTGTTTTCTTTCAGTTCTATTTTCTTCATTGCTTCAGCTTTTTTCCACTCGATTATGAGACCCATCTATAAATCGTGGATGTTACTGGCATTAGGAATGGGTTTTGTGATGACAAGAGTCATAATTACTTTGGTTTACTTATTGTTAATGACTCCAATTGGATTGATACGACGATTATCTGGGAGTGAAACTCCTAAGGATATCAGAAATTTTAAAAAGAACGATTCAGTAAGCTATTGGATATTACGTGATGATCCATACTCAAAAGAATCAACAGAAAGGCAATTTTAGAAATGTTAACCCTGGTTATAAACTGTGGTAGTTCATCAGTTAAATATCAACTAATTGATACCGGAAGCAGAGAAAAAAAAGCTTCCGGTATGGTCGAACGTATTGGAGCAGTTACTGCAATTATCACTCATGATCAGCCTGATAAAAAGAATATCAAACGAACATTGCCTGTTGAAACCCACACACAGGCGCTCAAAGAGATTATGGAATATTTGATGTCACCGGAATCAGGACTTCTGAATTCTCCTTCTGACATACAAGCTGTAGGACATCGGGTAGTTCATGGTGGAGAGACTTTCAAAGATTCTGTCCATATTGATGATGCCGTCATTGAAGCAATAGAACATGCATTTGATTTAGCTCCATTGCACAATCCTCCAAACTTAAAAGGGATTGAAGCGGCAATGAAATACTTACCTGAGGCCGTTCATGTGGCTGTTTTCGACACAGCATTTCATCATTCCATTCCAGCCGAAGCATATTTATATGCCATTCCTAACCGCTTGTATCGCCGATATAAGATCAGGAAATACGGATTTCATGGTACATCTCACTATTATGTCAGTCGCCATTATTACCAGATGAAGGGGATAAAAGCAGAAGGCACCAAAGTTATTACTTGTCATCTTGGAAATGGTTGTTCGCTTGCTGCCATTAAAGATGGTAAAAGCATAGACACAACAATGGGTTTTACCCCACTAAGTGGATTGGTAATGGGTACCAGAAGTGGTGATATTGATCCATCGATTCTTTTTTATTTAGTTGAAAAAGAAGAATTACCGTTGAATCATCTACATGCGATGCTCAATCGAAGTAGTGGGCTCCTCGGATTAAGTGGGTATGCGGCCGATATGAGGGATTTATTATCTGAGGCCGAAAATGGAGATCGTAGATGCGAACAGGCAATTGATGTTTATTGTTATCGAATCAGGCAATATCTGGGATCGTATTTTGCAGTTATGAATGGTTGTGATGCTATCATATTCACTGCAGGAGTCGGTGAGAACTCTGCCCAAATTCGGACTAAAGTGTGCTCAAACCTTGAGTATTTAGGAGTAAAAATTGATGAAACCCGAAACTCAAATCCAGATAAACTCAAAGAGTATAAAATCTCCGCTGATGATTCAAAAGTTGAAGTTTATGTTGTTCCAACCGATGAAGAAATGGTGATCGCTTTAGATGCAGCAAAGATAGCTAATGGTTTTAGACAATCACCCTGGGTTTAATGAAATTATCTAACATTTTTATCAGCATTTCTATCTTAGTTCTGTTAACTGCATGTACCAGTAGTAAGTGGGTATCCTCAAATGAACTGGTGTTAGATATTGAAAGTGCGCAAACATTAGAGTCATTTCCAATACTGAAAGTAACTACAAATCCGACCCCTAATAACCCAATACTTGAAATTTCAGTCTATAATAATCGGTTGATTCAGTCCCCAATGAGGTATGAAAGTCAACGTGTTATCCAAAAATACCGACCCAGATATGGATTTATGGCAGCCGGAATATTGGGTTCTGCAGCGTTATTCTATATCGCAAGCACAGATAAAATATCTGAAAGAACAAGGAGTAAAACCCAACAAAATATTCTGAGATTAACAGGGGTTGGTGCCTTGCTTGGTGGTGCTTTACAATTAAAACCCGTGGGTCCTCCTATTTATACTGGTGAGAAAAAAATATTTGGTGAAACTGATTTAATCATTACAAGAGATTCAAGTGAATTATTTTCTGATCCGATTGTGGTTCGTATGAATGCTGCGTTTAATGGGTCATCATTGGTTAGTGGAATTGAACGAGCGGTCACAAGTACATACACATTCAATTTGATCGATGAGCTAAGACTTCGATCTATCATTCCAGACTCACTTTCTTATTTTGATATCCAACTAGTTACTAATTATCAAGTATTGGATCTAAAAGTACCGGTTGATGCAGTTATGAATAAGTTTGTTCGAATTAATGGGAATAGTGTCGCTCTACGCAGTTCGCCATCCGAATTACTTCCAAATGTAATTACTACTGTTGCTGAAGCAAGTTTTTTGCCTTGGGTCGAATCATTACAAAATGGATGGTATAAGGTCATGCTGGGTGCCACTCCGGCATATGTAAATACGAGTTCAAGTGAATTGGTTTGGCGTGTTTCCAATGGGTCGAGTTCGGATTTTATAGTAACTACACCAGCCGGGAATTATGGGTCTGTTGATGTTGAGACAAATATTCCAGTCACTGATATTCAAAATCAGAAAGCTATTGGAATCATCTTTACAAATGAAAATTATGGTATTGATATTAAATCCTTATCAAATGCCCATCGAAGTGGAAAATTAGTTCAGGATTATTTGATCAATGCATTAGGGTACCAGGAAAGTCGGGTCTTATCGCTAGCTTATCAGGGTGGCGATAACAAATTTTATAATGATTTGGATATAAACCAGGAGTTGAATCTATTAAATGGTCTAAAGGTTGACTCAGACACCGATATATTCTTCTATTTTAATGGAATAAGTAAACTACAGTTAAATAATAATATACCTGAATCATATTTAATCGCATCGAGTCAGGATAGTAACAATGAAATCCATTTAGACACATTAGTTACAAGTATTAAGAGATTGAATCCGGCTTCATTTACTCTAATTCTGGACACCGATTATAGCAATACTACCTTGTTTAATATTTCACAAGCAAATGTACCTTTTTTGCAATCTCAATTGCAGGAAATGCTCAATGGCTTTGAGCGAAGCTCGATTTTTTTAGCATCAAATGTAGATCAAATTGCCGGTAATTATGTTTCCAGAGACTTGAGAACAGATCGTGTACATGGAATTTTGACCTATTATTTCACACAAGCCATTAAAGATAGCAACACTCAAATTGATCAAATTAGAGAGTATTTACGCAGAAATGTTGCTTTTACTTCTCGTCGTTTACACGACAGAACCCAAGATCCGATTATATTATACAACGAATCTTATAATTTACTGCGTCCAACATCTGACCCATGAGAATTATGAAACTAATTGATGAAATAAAATCTAAAGCATCAAAACTCAACAAACGAATTGTTTTTCCTGAGTCAATGGATGTTAGGACACTAAAAGCTGCAATTTTTTTGATGGATAATAAAATTTGTACTCCCATTTTAATCGGTGATTCAAATGAAGTTAAATTATTTGCATCAAAATCCGGACTCAATCTACCCGATTCGATTCAAATAATCCATCCTGTATCAGACCCCAGATTTGTAGAATATTCGTTATGGTTTTTTGAGAAAAGAAAATCAAAAGGTTTGAGTGAGGATGCCGCTAAATCTTTAATGCAGTCAAGTCTATATTTTGCTGCTTCAATGGTTGTGCATAATGATGCTGATGGCTGTGTCTCTGGTGCAGTTAATACAACCGGAGATGTTCTTAAAGCGGCATTTCAGGTCATTGGGATGAAGAAAGGATCTTCAGTTGTAAGTAGTATCTTCCTAATGAGCTTGCCAGATGGGAGGAATTTCACCTATGGTGATTGTGCCGTTGTGCCTTACCCTGATTCTGAACAGCTAGCCAGTATTGCAGTAGACTCAGCTGAAACCCATGAACGCCTGATTGGTACTGAACCGAAAGTAGCTATGTTATCCTTCTCAACAAAAGGTAGCGCAAAACACGACATGGTTGGACTAGTCCAGAATGCTTTTCATATAGCGAAAAGAAAAAATCCAACTTTGCATATAGATGGTGAATTGCAATTTGATGCAGCGTTACTTCCAGAAATTGGAAATAAAAAAGCACCTGATTCTGAAGTTGCCGGAATAGCGAATGTATTTATTTTTCCGAATTTAGATGCAGGTAATATTGCATACAAAATTACTGAACGATTAGCCGGAGCAACCGCAACAGGACCGATTATTCAAGGTCTAAATGCCCCAATGAATGATTTATCCCGTGGTAGTTCATGGGAAGATATCGTGAACACTGCAGCAGTTACTTGTTTACAGGCTCAGTAATAATAAACTTTATATCCCCAGGGTGATAAATTCACATCAGTTTCCGTTGTCAACGTGATACTTTCATCGGTAAATAAGTCTTTATAGTCACCTCGAATCAAATCCGATGTGATACCTTGATTTATTTCTTCTTCTCCCAGATTTAGTAGCACCAGTACTTTATCTATACCTGAATCGCGGACAAAAGCATACAGACCTGGATGATCAGTATCAATTCTTTGCATCCGTGCGCCTTTTTCACCATTAGCTAAAGCAGAATTTATCGACTTCAAGTGATTTAATTTACTGTAGAATTCAAAGTATTCATTCATTTGCCAGGGGATAGGATCTTTTTCGAAAAACTCGAGACGCTTATCCATCCCCATTTCTTGTCCATTGTAGATTAATGGCATCCCTTCCATTGTATGAGATAAGACTGCAAACGTTTTAGCAGCAGGTCCCATTCGTTCAAATTCTGTTCCATTCCAGGAATTCTCATCATGATTTGAGGTAAAATGCATTCTAAATGAACCAGCTGGAAAATTTTTACGATCCTCATCCAAATATTCATCAATCTTGTCAGGTGATTCATTCCCGCGAGCTATTTCATTAAATAAATGATGCATTCTCCATCCATATGACATGTCAAAAGCTGATGTATGATGTGCCGGATCCTCGGCTTCTGCAAGCATAAATACTGGCTTAATAGAATCGAGATCAACTCGAACTTCATTCCAGAATTCAGTCGGCACCAAGTATGCAACATCACATCGATATCCATCTATGTTGAATTCCTCAACCCAATATCTCAAAGCGGATTGCATATAGGTCCAGATTTCCTTGTTCTCATAATCGAGTTGAATAACATCATCCCAATCGGTTCCTCTTGGAGGAATAAAATTACCTTCTTCATTTTTTTCGAAATAATGAGGGTTAGTAGTAGCAACCGGATTATCCCAGGCAGTATGATTTGCAACCCAATCAATGATTATTTTCATCTCGAGCGCATGAGCAGCATCAACCAACTCTTTAAAATCTTGTTTTGTACCGAAATCAGGATTTACATCGAAATAATCCTTAACAGAATAAAAACTCCCGAGGGATCCCTTTCTGTTCACTTCACCAATTGGATGGATTGGCATTAACCATAGAATTTCAACGCCTAAATCTTTCAATCGTGGAAGATCGTTTTCTAATGCTTTAAACGTTCCTTCTTCACTGAATTGACGGATATTTACTTCATAAATTGTACTGTTATAACTCCATTCAGGATGGATTACCGTAGTTTCCGAATGAGTTGGGATGACATCTGGTTGTTTGTTACATCCCAGAATTAATAGAGGAAGAAGAATAGACCAAAAAAAATTGATTTTATAATTACACATAACAAACCCGTTTAATAGTATAGGTGAGAAAAGTTCTAATGATTGAATTTAAAAATATTGTTCCAATATTCAGTTTTAAATTTTTATTTCGAACCTGAATCAAACTTAAAACTTATCTACATCTGAAAGCCCGATCGAGTCAAAAATCACGATTTTGGGATGATTAAGAACGCAATTTTGATTATATTATATCTATTAAATCTAAATAAGGCTTTAGATTATTAGATATTTGATTTCTGAGATTCTGAACGTTGAATCTTATATCAATGTTGACACTGTCTAAGTCTTTTAAAATTAAGAAAAATTACGAGTATAATGAGCGAATACGATGCATTAGACACGGTAGTGTCCCAACCATACAAATATGGTTTTGTTACGGATGTTACTTATGAAGATTTTCCAAGAGGATTAAACGAAGATATTATAAGAATGCTATCACAACGAAAAGGTGAACCTGAATTTATGCTCGAATTCAGATTAAAAGCATATCGGTCCTGGTTGAAAATGGAAGAACCAAAATGGCATAATGTTCAGTATAATCCAATTGATTATCAGGATATCATCTATTATTCAGTACCGAAAAAAGTGCCAAAATTAGATAGTTTAGACCAGGTTGACCCTAAGATATTAGAGACTTACGAAAAACTTGGTATTCCACTTTCTGAACAAAAAATGTTGGCAAATGTTGCTGTAGATGCTGTATTTGATTCGGTTTCGGTGGCGACAACTTTCAGAGCAAAACTTGCTGAAGCTGGCGTGATTTTTTGCTCTATTTCAGATGCGGTGAAAGACCATCCCGATCTTATCAAAAAGTATTTAGGAAGCGTTGTTCCCGTAACAGACAATTTCTTTTCAGCATTGAATGCGGCTGTATTTACGGATGGTTCATTTTGTTACATCCCTAAGGGAGTGGCATGTCCGATGGAATTATCGACCTATTTCAGAATAAATAATGCAGATTCAGGTCAATTTGAACGAACATTGATCGTAGCTGAAGAGGGTAGCTCTGTGAGTTACCTTGAAGGTTGTACAGCACCTCAGTTTAGTAAAAATCAGTTACATGCTGCTGTTGTTGAAATTGTAGCATTAGACAATGCTCAAGTAAAATACTCCACTGTTCAGAACTGGTATTCCGGAGATGAAAATGGAGTAGGTGGTATTTACAATTTTGTTACCAAACGTGGTTTATGCAAAGGTATAAACTCAAAAATATCCTGGACCCAGGTCGAAACCGGATCCTCTATCACCTGGAAGTATCCCAGTGTTATTCTACAGGGTGACAACTCAATTGGGGAATTCTACTCTGTTGCCGTTACAAATAACAAAATGCAGGCTGATACAGGTACAAAAATGATCCATATCGGCAAAAATACCCGTAGCACGATCATATCTAAAGGAATTTCAGCCGGAGAGTCAAATAATAGCTATCGTGGACTCGTGAAAATTGGTAAAAAAGCAGATAATGCTCGTAATTACAGTGTTTGTGACTCTATGCTAATAGGTGATCGATGTGGTGCACATACTTTCCCATATATTGAGTCTGCAAATCATACTGCCAGTATTGAACATGAAGCAACAACTTC
>DLXM01000141.1 GCA_003448835.1 Bacteroidota bacterium
TTGCAATATCCACCATGAAACTAATAGTAATATTAAAACGAGTGGGACTGTAAGTAACATCCAGTCTGTAAATGTAATTGATATTCCCTGTTGATTTAAATTTGCAAGGACAATCGCATTTGGAGGTGTACCAATTGGTGTTGCAATCCCCCCCAAATTGGCTGCAATAGGAATAGATAGTGCAAGAGCTGTTTTAAAATGATCCCCTTTGGATAATTGTGCCAAAATTGGAAGAATAACAGTCATCATCATAGCCGTCGTGGCTGTATTACTCATAAATGCAGATAGTCCGGCCGTAACCAACATTAATCCAATGAGAATTGAATAAGGTTTGGTCCCGAATGGTTTAAGTAGATATTTGGTCAAATTCTTATCAAAATTGTATTTAACCGCGGCTTCAGCAATCATGAATCCACCCAGAAATAAAATTATAATCGGATTTGCCAACGTACCCATGTAATCAGCTGATTTTCCGGGCGAATAACCGACTAGTTTATGTCGATAATTTGTAGCTATAGAAATTCCTATAAGATCGGTCTGGGATAGTACTTCTGCCGTATCACCTTGCTGATTTACGATTTCAACAAGTACTTTTGCCCATTTCCCGTTTTGGTAGGTATAAATTTCGTTTTTCGAATTGATGGCCGTTATTGGAACTTGGTAGTTTCCAGTGCCACCATCGCTGATTTCAGTTAACTCAAGTTGTGAATTTTGAAATATTGGTCCCTGACCACTTAACAAAAGTACACCTAAAAAAATGACTAATATGGATGTAGAATAAATAGGTATAGGTTCTGTCATCCAAAAAAAAGCAGCTAACAAAAATATACTAAGTGCCAAATGTCCGGCAAATGACAACCCTGCAAAAGTCACAAAAAATGGGACAACAAATCCCAAAATCCCTAAAAATAAACCCGCAAATTGCGTTTTAGTTAATGTTATAGACCGTTTCATATTATTTAATAGTCGTGATCAATGATTTGACCCGAGTAATGTAATGATTAGATAATGGTAAAAAAATGATTTACGTCATTGATTCGGCCACTTTTAAGATTTATCAAGAATTAGAAAATTATTTTTCAATCAAATAAGGTATATTTGGAGTCAATTTTCACCCGATATTTATCATCAGATTTATGAGCGACATTGTAGACAGATTACTTCCGTATTTATTGGAAAATCGTACTTTAAGCGATAAGGGAATTCACTTATTACAAAAAGCACATCAACAAATCAGTAAAATAAAAAAAGAAGATCGACAGGCTGAAGAATGGTTTGTCCTCGGATATTATGCGCAACAGATTCAGGATTATGATGATGCTCAGGCACATTACTCGCAAGCAGTTTTAAAGAATCCGGAGTTTGAAGCAGCCTATAAGTTTCGTGCAGCAGTCTGTATTGATACTCAACAATTTGAAGATGCTGAGTATGATTTAAATAAAGCATTAGAATTAGATCCGGACTACTTAGATGCTCGTTTTGAATTTGCTCGATTATATCACGAACAGGATAAAAATAAAGAGGCAGTTGAAGCACTAAAAAGTTTAATCGAAAAAGAACCGGATTACTCAGATGCATATGCTCTTGCCGGATCCTCTCTTGAAAAAGAAGGTAAATTTGAAGAAGCTGTTGAGTTTTTTGATAAAGCCATTGAAATTGATCCCGATAGTGGTCATTACTACACCCAACGAGGACTAGCCAACTACTTCAGCGGAAATTTTGAAGCTGCTAAAACTGATCTGGAAAAAGCTCAAAAACTCTCAGGAACCAATTATATCACTCAATTCAATCTTGGTTTAGTTCTTGCAGAATTGGATGAACATACAAAAGATGCATTCAGAAATTTTGAACGAGCTTTTAAAAAAGCACCCGATATGTTAAACGAATTTTTCAAACAAGCGGGCAAGATCGAAAAGAAAAGGCTTGAAAATCGACTTCGGGGATTAGTTGAGAAACACAGCAAAGCACAATCAACTGACTCTCAATTCTATCGTGATCAATTAATTACATTGCTTGGTAGAAAGATCGATGAAGCCCTGAATAATTAATTATTTAATTTTTTATTTTTGCTTTTATTTAGAACGATTTAGGTTTGTCTTTGTGTCTACTAAGTATTAAACTTTGTGTCGCAGTACAGAACTTGCAACTTTAACTACAGTGGTAGCGTCCATTAGTTTGTATAATTAATCAATCGGGTCTATCCCCAGATGTCACTACATAAATCAGACGATAAATTATTCGAGTTAATCACGGCATTTGTCGATGGAGAAGCATCACCGGATGAAATTATTACGCTTGAAAAATTAAGACGTAGTGATCTTTCAATTGAAAAAGCTATAGACGCAGAAATTCAGATTCGTCAGGTAGTACGTCAAAAATGTCAGAAAATTCATGCTCCTCGTCACTTAAAAACTAAATGTCTGGAACTCCTCAGGTCTGAGAACGCCATTGCAAATTCTACACCAGGAAATTCTACCAGCGAATCCGATTCCGATACAGTCAAAATTCATCAACTGAATGCTGGTCAAAATTCGATAAACAAAAAATCTGTACTAACGAACCGAACATTAAGATGGTTAGTTGCTGCTTCTATTCTTTTTAGCATTGGGTTTTTGTCCGGTCAATACTCTTTTCCCAAACAACCGGAATTATTTACTCAATCCACTTATACTTACGCTGTAGAAGATCTCGTGAAGCGACATTTTACGTTAGCATCAGATATACAATTAAACGAAATTAATACGCTTGGTACACCCAGTGAAGCTGAACGTTATTTAAATGCCCGTATGGGATTTGAATTAACCGTTCCCGAGCTAGATAATGCTACATTTATAGGTATTGAAATGTCTGAGTTTGTACCAGGGTACTCAACTCCATTGTTAAAATACTCCGTTGCCGGACAAAATGATCAGATTCACATTTTTGCTTTCCCAATTGATAAAATGGATGGTGACGTCCGTCTCATCCGGGATATTGAAGCCATTAAAAAATGTAAATCAGCATCTGATACATACATCAAAGATATTGATGGGAAACATATTGTTTCCTGGAAATGGGGTGACGTTTGGTATGTCGGTGTATCAAACCATCATGGCGAGGTCCTAGCCTCAATGCTTCCTACTTCTAAGTAGAATGTCCACTCAGGATCACACTTTTGATCTTATAATCTGTGGTGCTGGCTCATCCGGATTAGGTCTTGCCTATCATTTGTCACGACAAAAACATCAGCTAAGAATTGCGCTCATTGATAGTAATTTTTCACAATCCGAAAATAAAACCTGGTGTTTTTGGGATTACACTTCGATTCCTGAAAAGCAATCAATTCATCATTCCTGGAGTAGACTTTCAGTCCAAAATCAGGACATTTCTATTGAACAAAGCATCACTGCCCACGAATATTATTGCATTCGAAATGCAGATTACCGCTCAACAATGTTGAGTCTACTCAAAAATGATTCAAGAATATCAATAATCGAAGATAAAATTATTAAAATTTGTGAGGATAAA